>JBNMGO010000126.1:0-4778 GCA_050872285.1 Anaerotignum sp. | reverse complement strand
TGTCTCTGTCCCATATTCTGCCCATTCGGATCGTTAATCAGACGCAGAAATTTCAAAACATTGTCATAATTATCCAGAGGCTCGCCGCTGCCCATCAGTACCGTACCGTGTACCCGTTCACCGCAGTCCTTCTGAATCGCATAAATCTGGGAAAGCATCTCCCCTGCCGTCAATCCGCGTTCCACGCCGTCCAGTGTGGATGCACAGAATTTGCAGCCCATCCGACAGCCGACCTGCGTCGAAATGCAGACCGTATTGCCATGCTCATATTTCATCAATACACTTTCGATGATCGCGCCGTCCGAAAGCGCAAAAAGATATTTTCTCGTGCCGTCAATCTGCGAAACCAGCCGCCGCACGATTTCCACGCCGTTGATTGCCGCCGCTTCGCCGAGCTTTTCGCGCAGGCTCTTGGAAAGATTTGTCATTTCGTCAAAGCTGTCCACCTGCTTGGCGTGCAGCCAGTCAAAAATCTGCTTTGCGCGAAATTTCGGCTCGCCCATCTCCTGCAAAAATACCTGTAATTCCGTTATATTCATGGATTTGATATCAACCTTTTCCATATCTCAATCCTTTCTTTACATTTTTGAAATGAAAAATCCGTCTGTTCCTGTTTTATGGGGCAATAAGGTCAGATATCCCTTTTTCGCCGTTTCCGTATCCCATCCTTCGGGCAGAAATGCCGAAATATCCTCCGCCGCAAATTCGGGGTGGTTTTTCAGGAACCATTCCAGATTCTTTTCATTTTCCTTTCGGCAAAGCGTACAGGTGCTGTACACCAGAACGCCGCCCTTCTTCACATAGCCTGCCGCATTCTCCAGAATTTCTCTCTGAATTTTCGTCAGGCTGTCAATCTCGTTGCCGTCCTTTTTCAGGCGGATATCAGGCTTCTTTCGCATCAGCCCCAGACCGGAGCAGGGTACATCCGCCAATACGCGGTCAAACTGCTTCGGATTTTCCTCCTTAGCCGCCGCATCCTTCACCCTGCACTGCATGATGGAAATGCCAAGGCGTTCCGCCCCTTCCTCCATCAGGTCGATTTTATGTTCATAAATATCGCAGGAAAGCAGACTGCCCTCGTTTTCCATCCGTTCCGCAATCGTAAAGCTTTTTCCGCCCGGTGCAGCACACAGGTCTAAAATCTCCTCGCCCTTTTTGGGGTCTAACACCCGTACCGCAAGCTGCGAGCTTTCATCCTGCACATGGAACAAACCCTTTCGGAAGGCATCCAGACGGCTTAAATCCGCCGTTTTCGTCAGATGCAGTGCATCCGTGCAGACTTTGCCCTCTGCAACGCTCACGCCTGCCTGCTCCAGTTTTTTCTTCAAATCTGCCGGATTCGTTTTCAGTGTATTCACCCGAATTGTCACATCCGGGGACTGGTTATCATACGCACAAATCTGTTCCGTTTCTTCATAGCCGTAATACGCAATCCACATCCGCACCAGCCACAGCGGATGGGAATATTTCACAGAAAGATATTCCGCCGTTCCCTCTTCGGGCAGGGGAATCTCCTGTTTTTTCTTTGCCGCCGTCCGCAATACGCCGTTCACAAAGCCTTTCAACGAGCCGTAACCTCTGACGGATGCCAGCTTCACTGCCTCATTGCACGCCGCCGCATCGGGTACATCCATGAAGTACATCTGATACACCGCCGTCCGCAGCACCGCCAGCAGCCAGGGCTTCATTTTTTCCGTCTTTGTTTTGGAAAAGGTATTCAGCACATAGTCAATATAAATCAGATTTCGCAGTGTCCCGTTTACCACCTCTGTCACAAAGGCTCTGTCCTGTCGGGACATCGCACCGTTCTGCCGCAGCAGGCGGCGCAGTGTCATTGTATTATAGGCATCCGCCGTCATGATTTCCATGAGTGCCTCTGCCGCAATCTCTCTTGGATTGATTTGGATCATTTTTTCCATTCCTTCCGTTCAAGCCATTCTGTCTCAACATAATATTATACGACAAAACAGAGGATTCTTCAATCATTTCGCCCCTATTTCGACAAAAAAGGGACATCCGCAAAAACGCCAAAAGGCTAATCCGCAATCAGATTAGCCTTTCTTTTTAATCGTTTCTTCTGCCAAAGATGGCAACCAGTCTCAGAAGCTGTGCGATTGCCGCAAATGCCGCCGCAACATAAGTCATTGCCGCCGCACTCAGCACCTTTTTCGCACCGCCGATTTCGTCGCTGTCCAAAAATCCGTCATCCACCAGCAGACGAATCGCCCTTCTGGATGCGTTGAATTCCACAGGCAGTGTAATAATCGTAAACGCAACGGAGAGGGAGAAGAACAGAATCCCCAGTGTCACCAATGTGCTGCCGCCGCCGCTGAAAATAAACCCGATGAGAATCAAAGGAATTGCCAGTCGGGAGCCGAAGTTTGCCAGTGGTACAAAAAAGCTTCGCAGTGCCAGAGGCGCATAGCCCACATCATGCTGAATGGCATGCCCTGTTTCGTGCGCCGCAACGCCAACCGCCGCTACCGATGTGCTGTCATAAACACTTTCGGACAGACGCAGCGTTTTTGTTCTAGGGTCATAATGGTCTGTCAGGTTGCCTGCCACACGCTGCACGCTCACGTCATAAATGCCTGCGTTGTGCATCATCTGCTCTGCCACCTGTGCACCTGTCAGACCCCGTCTGTTTCTGATTTTCGCATATTTTTTAAACGTACCGGATACCTTCATCTGGGCAACCATCGAAAAGATGAATGCCAGAAGCACTAAAAAGTACATGCTGTCGTATCCATATCCATAACCGTAATACATATCGGTTCCTCCTATCTGTCCGGGACTTTCCTATCCAAGCACTTAGCCAAGCAAAATGCCCGTCTGCATTTCATGTCCGCGCAGATACGCATCCGCCGCCATTTTCTTGCCGCCGCGCGCCTGCACCTCTTTGATGCGCAGAATCCCATCGCCACATTTTACCGCAAAGTCCTTCTTTGTTACCTCTACAATTTCGCCAAACGCCGCATCGGGGTAATTTTTATTTTCCGCTTCCGCCCAGAACATCTTAAGCGGTTCCTCCCCCAGAACAGCGTATGCGCCATGCCCGGGATACATCCCGCGCATCAGGTCGATAATCTGCTGTCCCTTCTTGCTCCAGTCAATATGACCGGTTTCCTTATGAATCATGGGCGCATGGGTTGCCAGTGTGTCATCCTGTGGCATCCGTGTAATCGTGCCTTTTTCCAGTCCGTCAATCGTTTCCAGAAGCAGTGCCGCACCTGCGACTGCCATTTTGTCATGCAGATCCTCAAAATTATCTGTCGGAAGAATTTCCACCTCCGTTTTCAGAAGCATATCTCCCGTATCCATGCCCTTTGCCATAAACATGGTGGTAATGCCCGTTACCTTTTTACCGTCAATAATGGCGCGCTGCATGGGTGCCGCCCCTCTGTATTCGGGCAGGAGCGAGCCATGCACATTGATGCAGCCATATTTCGGCATATTCAGAATTTCTTCGGGCAGAAGCTGACCGAATGCGGTGACCGCAATCAAATCCGCACCATAGCCGCGCAGTTCTTCCACCACCGCAGGCTCGCGTACCTTTGTCGGCTGCAAAACAGGAATCCCATGCTCCAGTGCCACTGCCTTTACAGGTGTGGGCTGTAGTTTTTTCCCTCTGCCCTTGGGCTTATCCGGCTGTGTCACAACTGCCACAACCTCATGCTTTGTCAGCAATGCCTGCAAGGAAGGTACCGCAAAATCGGGTGTCCCCATAAAAATCACTTTCATCGGTATTCCTCCTTACGCCTCTTCTCTCGGCAGAGCCTTATCAATATACAGAATCCCATCCAGATGGTCGATTTCGTGGCACAATGTGCGCGCCATCAGTTCTTCCCCCTCGATGATGAATTCATTGCCCTCTCTGTCCATCGCTTTCGCCTTCACATAATACGGGCGTTCCACAGGGGCGGATTTCCCGGGCAGGCTCAAGCAGCCTTCCTCGTCAATCTGAGAACCGCTTGTTTCCAGAATGACAGGGTTCAAAAGCTCCACCAGACCTTCGCCGATATCAATCACAACGGCTCTTTTCAGAATCCCTACCTGGGGTGCGGCTAAGCCAACGCCGTTTGCTTCATACATGGTGTCCGCCATATCGTCCAGCAGTGTCAGCAGGTTGGGGGTAATCTCCTTGATGGGTTTGCAGGTTTTTCTCAGCACCTCGTCTGTGCTGATGCGAATATTACGAATTGCCATTTTTTCTTCCTCCTGATTCTATAGTATCTCCAAAATTTGAACAAACAAAAAACTTTTTGTAAATTTATCTGAAACAGAAACGGAAAGCGAGTTTTTCGTTTTCCAATAGAATATTATAACATTTTTTTCTGCTTTATACAATATTGGTCGGATTGAGTGCCAGACTGATGCGCACACCGCTTTTCCGCTCCTTCTTCATCCGCTCCGCCGTCGGCAGAACCAACTGCCGCAGGGATTCCTCCTCCGCCGCCTTCACAATAATCTGACAGCGGTATTCGCCGCGGAATTTCGGCAGTGCCGTCGGTCCGAGAATTGCCGCAAGTCCCTCTGTATCTGCCTGTGCCAGCCGTTCCGCCAGCTCCTGTGCCGCCTGTGTCGCTTCTTCCTGTTCCGCGCTCATCAGCAGGATGCTGAAAAATGCCGAAAACGGAGGATAGCCCATCATCTGCCGCATGAGCATTTCTTCCTCATAAAAGTCTTCATAATCCTGCTTTGCGGCATACTGCACCGCATAGTGCTGCGGCTGATAGGTCTGGATGAACACACGTCCTCTGTCGTCCCTTCTGCCGGCG
>JBNMGO010000340.1:0-2072 GCA_050872285.1 Anaerotignum sp. | reverse complement strand
TCGGATGTATCGGATGACAGCAAGGTCTTTGCAGTCAGCTATCTGGATACAACGGATATTTCTCCCGTTGGCCGCGTCCTGCTGTTTTATATCAATGCGGAGGATGGCGAAAACTTTACAGACAGCATGTTTGCGGCAGTGGAAAAAACGGATGAAATCATTCCTGTTATCAGCTATCGCAAAAACGGCACATTGGCTGTGATTTCCGATCAGGCGGTTTATGGCGTTGGCAGTGACGGCGGCGAGCTTTGGAATTATCCACTGGAAAATACCATCGATCAGGCGGCGTTGGGCAATAAGGATTATATTGTGCTTGCGTTGGGGGATGGTGTGGCGAATAAGGACGGCAGAGAGAAGGGAACGGTTTGCTGGCTGGATGGCAGCGGCAACGAGAAGGGCTCTTTTGCGTCCGGTGAAAGCGTGACGTATCTTCTGGCGGCGGAAAAAGGCATTGTGGTCGGCAATGACCGCGATTTTACCGGCGTATCCTACAGCGGCAATGAAAGCTGGAATTATACGGCAATCACCGATTTGAATGACCTGATTCCGATGGAAAAGCTGAACCGCGTGATGACGGTCGGGAAGGATGAAATTGCTGTTTATGCCATGACGAAGGGGAAAAAGCAAACGAACGCGGCAAAGGCGGCGGATGCGGCAGAGCAGACAGCAGCGGACACCAATAGTACAGACAGCACAAAGAACAGCACAACAAAAAAGACTGCGGAAACACAGCAGAATACGGAAAACACAGAAAATACCGGTACCTCTGCAAAGAATGAAGCAGCGCAGAATGAAACAACAAACGAAGCAACACAGAATCAGGAAACACAAAATCAGTAAGAATATCGAAGGGCGGCAGAATGGGCGAATAAACGCCAAAGCCGCCTTTCTTTTGTGAGAATTTTTCTCTGCAGAAAGCTCTATTATATAGAAGAAAAAGGAGGAAAACGGATGAATTGGATATTGGATGGGGTCGTAGCGGCAGTCATTTTGGGCTGTGCCGTGGCGGCATGGCGAAAGGGGTTGGTTCGCGCCGTGCTTGGCTTTTTGCCGATGGCACTTGCCCTGCTTGGGACAAAAGCGGTAAGCCCTTTGATCGGAAGATTTTTACGGGAAACCTTCCTGTTTGATAAAATGTCCGATGCAATTCAGAATTCCATGGGACTGGATACGGCGTTGCAGGAGGGCGCGATGCAGACACAGACCGCGCTGATTGAGGCGATGCCCCTGCCGGGATTTCTGAAGGAGGCCCTTCTGGAAAATAATAACCCCGTGATTTATCAGCTGCTCCACGCGGAAACCCTGAAGGAATATATCGCAGGGTATCTCGCGAATGTCTGCATCAATGTGCTGAGTGTTGCGGCGGCGTTTGTGCTGATTTATATTGCGGTGAAGGTGGTAATCCATGCGCTGCATCTGTTCAGCAAGCTGCCCGGACTGAATTTTCTGAATCGGTTCAGCGGATTTCTGGTGGGCGGCGTGAAGGGGCTTGTCTGTGTCTGGCTGGCAGGTATCGTGCTGACATTTTTCCAGTGCAGAGGGGCATTTGCAGGGCTTTTTTCTGCCATGGAACACACCCTTTTTGCAGGATATTTTTATGAAAATAACATATTAGTGCAGCTCATTCTGACGATATTCACCTGAAAGCCCGAGAAATCGGGCTTTTGCCGTTTTGAAAGAATTTTTGCAAAAAACGAAAAAAGTTGTTGACAAAGAGGTATCCCCATGATAATATATTTAAGCGGTCGCGAGAACGGCCGAAAATAAAACAACTTGCACCTTGAAAACTGAATACAAGTAAAGCAAAAATAGAGTCAATCGAGAAAACAAAAATTTTCTATTTTCAAATGTAACAAAAGTTGTATCGCTACAACGAAACATTCCAGAGAAATAGCTATTATGTAACCGTTCAGAGACAAGCAAATTTGCGAAAGACAGATTGGAAATGCTTGCATTTACAATTCTGTATCAGAGCAAATTTATTTGGCGGATACGCACACCGACGAAATGCGCAGCATTTTGGAGGTGGGGGCTGAAAGGTTACAAAAATAAGAACAGGTCAAGCAAGAAAG
>JBNMGO010000202.1:0-3475 GCA_050872285.1 Anaerotignum sp. | reverse complement strand
ATCCCAAACAGCTTCAGTACACCATTGGTAGGAATCGTAAGAAGCGCCACCAGCGGTGCAAACAGCCGGGAAACGCCTGTCAGCATGCCGCTCATGCCCAATGCCAGTCCCTCCGCCTTTTTCATTGCAATTCGCTTTGGCACCAGCTCCCCAAAAACCAGATTGAAATACGCCAATACCAGCGTAATCAGAAAAACAGAAAAGGATTTTAAAATGCGTTCCGAAACGTCGATACCCGTTCTCTGCATTGACCGCACCATCGTACCGGCAAAATTTTCCGCCGCAAAGGCAGAGCCAAGCAGCCCTGCTAACGTAATTGCCACCTGTATCGTTGATAAAAATTTTGTCGGCTGCGCAGTCAATGCCGCCAACCGCTTCGCTCGCGCATCTCCGTCTCGTGCCATTCGCTCTAATCTGGTATCTTTCATAGATATAACCGCGATCTCCGCGCTTGCAAAAACAGCATTCAAACCAATCAAAATCACCTGCAGTAAAATAGCTTCCATATATTCCATTCTCCTTTGCTCCAGTCTGCTTCCATCCGAAAAAAACAAAAAGGCATACTCTGCCTTTAAAAAAAGCAAAGTACACCCTTCCTCTATTTCTCAACGACATATTCTGCTGCAGCAAAGCAAGTTCGGTCCTCATCCGCATCCATGCCGATTCTCACGCTCCTCAAATGATATATATGGCAGTATGCCATATAGAATCCTTCCAGTCAATCCTTTGCATCCTTAAAAACCCGTTAAGAAATCACAGAAACACACCTGTCACAAAAATTTCCAGCCCGATGAAAATCAGAATCACGCCGCCCAGAATATTCGCCTTGCCTGCCAGCTTCATGCCGACCTTCTTGCCAATATGCAGGCCGCAGAAGCAGATGAAAAATGTCACCGTTGCAATGATGAGCGATTCCAATAACGCCAGAAAGAAATTGTATTCCGCAATGGTAAAGCCAACCGAAAGCGCATCAATCGAGGTCGCAACACCCTGCACGAACAGCGCCATAAAGCCGACGCCGCAGCGTTCCTCTTCTTCGTCGCCGCCCTTGATGCCTTCCTTCAGCATACTGCCGCCGATATACAGCAAAAGCACCAGTGCAATCCACGGAACCAACTTTTCAAAGGAACGAAAATGGTTCACAATGGTATGAATACAGACCCAGCCCGTCATAGGCATCAGCGCCTGAAAAAAGGCAAACACGCCTGCAATGCCGCACATTCGCCGATTTCCCATCTGCGGCTCATTCAGCCCATTGGCAAGGGATACAGAAAAGGCGTCCATCGCAAGCCCCACCCCAAGCAATACGCTGTTAAACAGAAACATAAACCCAATGGACAAGACAAACTCCTCCAATCCAACTCTTAAATTTTTTCTCTGAAATCATTTTTCTCTCTAACTATCTCTGAAACTCTTTTTCAAAGCTTTGCATCATACAAAGCGTCACTTTTTGGCTGTGCCAGAGGCAGCCGCATATCATTGACCAGCATGTATCTGCCGCTCTCCGTCAATTTCCCGATAACCGCCGCCGCAATGCCTTCTTTTTGTAATCTCTCTACTAATTTCTCTCCGTTTTCTGCCGCAATAATCATCGTCCCACTGGAAATCAAACCCAGATAATCAATACCCATTGCCTTGCAGATTTTCTTCGTTTCCTCTTTGACAGGAATTTTCTCCACATAAACCTCCACGCCTAAACCGGAACATTCCGCAACCTCCCAGACGGCGCCCAGAACGCCGCCCTCCGTGGCATCGTGCATAGCAGTTGCGCCGTAAGCAAAGGCAATTTCGGATTCCTTCCCAACCGAAAGATATACCTTCATTGTCTGTGCATTTTGCAGTTCTTCCTCCGTCAGGTACTGCCGCAACCCTTCTTCCCATTCCTTCGCCAGAATAGCAGTGCCTTCCGTACCTGCCCATTTCGTCATGATGACATCCTGTCCTGCCTTTGCGCCGCCGGTGGAAAGGATTTTTCTGTTTCTCGTTTTCCCGATGACAGCCGCAGAAATCACAGGCTTTACAACCGCATCCGTCACCTCGGTATGTCCGCCCAGAATTTCAATATTGCGTTCCTCTGCCGCGCGAATCGCCCCGGACATCATTTCCTCCAGCAAGGCTTCGTCACTTTCCGGCGGCAGAAGCACCGTCAGGAGAACGCCCATCGGCTCCGCACCGGAGGAATAAATATCGTTGCAGTTAATCTGCACCGCCAGATAGCCGACATCCTTTGCCGCCCCTGTAATGGGGTCTGTGGAGAGGATACAGTATTCTCCGCCCAAATCAATGGCAGAGCAGTCCTCCCCCGTTTTCGGGCGCAGAATGACATCCTCGCGCTTCACCCTGCTTGCCTGCATAGGCTCCATCACAATTTTCTCCAGAATCTCCGGAGGAAGTTTTCCGATTGCAAACATCGTTTTCATCCTTTCCTTCGCAAAAAGCCTCTGTCCGAGGACAGAGGCTCTGATTGCCTTATTCGCTTACTGGTCGCTCGACCCTGTGTTTTCTGTTGTTGTGGGTGTGGTCGTGGTGGATGCCGGCGTTTCTTCAGCCTTCTTCGTGCCGATGGTTACTTCATCCGCCGCCGCACGATAGGAAGAGCTGCTGAACCATTCATTGCTGACCTGCTTCCCGTTTTCATACACCTTTTTACGCACACTGACCTTGCAGCCCGTTCTGCCGCGAGAGGTTATGACTCTTTCGCCTTCGGGCAGATTGGGATCCTTCTTCACAATTTCCGCAGGCTTATCAATCGTGCCTTCGTAAACCGTTTCAAATTCCAGTCTTCTGCCTGCATCATGCACCTCATGCCCGTAAATATTCATGACAAGCTTGCCGCCGCTTGCGTAAGCCTCAATCATAATGGGATATTCGGTGTTATTCTTAAATTTCAAGTCCTTATAGGTGCCTGCAACTGCGGCATCTCTGCCCAGAGGCACATAGCCAACCGTCATGGAATGAGGGGAGCGCTCTACCACCTCAAGCTCCGCCAGAATGACAGCATTATATAAGGTAGAGGTTACCTGACAAACGCCGCCTGCCATGCCCTGTTCCACCTTGCCGTTTACATAAACACCTGCTTCTTTGTAGCCGCCTGCCGCCGTCTGGCTGCCCAGATGCGCGTTTGCGGAAAATACCTCGCCGGGTGCAATCACGGTAGCGTTGATGTAGTTGCAGCCCACCGCAAGGTTATTGTTTCTGTTTCTGTCGCTGTTTGTATAGGTTGTGTAATAAGACCCAATCAGATCGGTTACATGGGAGTTATCCTCCGCCGTAATTTTAGGCTTTGTTACCTTTGCCGCAATTTCCGCTGTGCCGCTCTTACGTGTTTCCATCACCTTCGCCACATGCTTTGCGGTTTTGTCCTTTTCCATGGCAAGCCCTGTCTGCTCGGGAGAAACCACAAATCTGCCGTTCTGTCTCACAACGGTACTGTCAACGGCATCCTGATTGAATTCCTCTGCGACCTCGTCCAGCT
>JBNMGO010000186.1:0-3676 GCA_050872285.1 Anaerotignum sp. | reverse complement strand
GTACGCAAATCATGCGAAACCGCGCGCAGAAGGTTACTCCGCATCTTTTCCTTTTCCGTTTCCAGAATAATTTCCTGCGCTTTTTTTCGTGCCTGCTGTCTTTGCAGTGCCAGAATGGTCTGCGAAATCATGACATTGATAAAGCTGAAGGTATCGTCAATCAGAAGCTTGGTATCATCAAAAAGAAAGCCGACCACGCCGTAGATTTTATCCTCCGCAATGATGGGGAAGTAGGTTCCCTTGCAGTTCTGTGTGCCGTTTTCGATTTCCGCACCGACAGGACACTGTGTATCATAGGCCCTCTGTGCAACCTGCTTTTCCAGAATACTGTACAGGATGCGTTCATCCTCGTCCTTCAGGATGCAGACAGACTGTCGGAACGGCTTGAGCGGCTGTCCTGCATAGAGAATGACACTGCACTGGTTTGTCTCAGAAAAATATTTTGCGGAAATATCAATAATCGTATCCACATCACTGGCGGTAAGGATTGCCTTACCCATTTCCGTCAGGGTTTCCGCTCTTTTTTTGCCTGCCGCGGAAAGCAACGCCGCCATTTTTACCTTTGCCGTTACAAAGCTGGTCAGAATCGACATCAGAAGCATCATGGAAAAGGTGACAGGATAGCCCGTAATGGAAAAATTCAGGGCAAAATAGGGGAAGGTGAAGAAGAAATTTACCCCGATGACGCCGCCGATGGAGGCAATGACACCCCAGAAATAACCGCTGGTCAGATAGGAAATGAAAGCGACCGCCAGCATATATACGCCGAAGATATTTTCATCCATTACCGCCGCACCGTTCAGGCAGAGTGCCACGCAGGTTGCCACCAGATAGACCGCACCTGTGCGGATGAAATCCTGAAACAATGCAGCCGCATTGAAATTATTTAAGGTTCGTTTGATTCTTTTTTTCATAGATATACTCCAGTTTTTTCAAATATTTCTTAATAAAATTCTGAACTCTTTTACTTTTTCCTTCCTATTATACAACATTTTTCAAAGAAAAGGAATCGAGAAGTAATATTTATTTGGAAATGATTTCCATGCAGGATAGAAAAAAGTGTTGAAAAAGAGGACTTTCTGCATTGCAAAGCGGAAATGCCTTTGCTATAATAAAAAAAATGTACCTTAACGATAAAAGAAGGAGAAAATTGCAAATGAAAAAACCTTTTGTTACATTAGAACAGGCGAAGAAAATCATTGAAACATACCCCACACCCTTTCATATTTACGATGAAAAGGGCATCCGTGAAAATGCGAGAAAGGTAAATGCCGCATTTTCCTGGAATAAAGGGTTCAGAGAATATTTTGCGGTAAAGGCAACCCCCACACCCGGTATCCTGCAGATTCTGAAGGAGGAAGGCTGCGGCGCGGACTGTTCCTCTTATACAGAGCTGCTGCTGGCAGATGCCGTTGGACAGAAGGGGCATGATATTATGTTTTCCTCCAACGTAACCCCTGCGGAGGATTTTATCAAGGCGGCAGAGTTGGGCGCAATCATCAATTTTGACGATATTACACATATTCCGTTTTTTGAAAAGCTGGCAAAAATCCCCGAAACCGTTTCCTGCCGTTATAACCCCGGCGGTGTATTTCAGGTAAGCAACAGTATCATGGATAACCCCGGTGATGCGAAATATGGCATGACAAAGGAACAGATGAAGGAAGCCTTCAAAATGCTGAAGGAAAAGGGCGCAAAGCACTTCGGAATTCATGCTTTTCTGGCAAGCAACACAAAATCCAATGAGTATTATCCCATGCTGGCGAAGGTTATTTTTGAACTGGCTGTGGAACTGAAAAACGAACTGGATATTCATATTGCATTTATCAATCTTTCCGGTGGCGTTGGTGTTCCTTACGAACCCGGTGAATTTGAATGTGACATCATGGCAATCGGCGAGGGCGTAAGAAAGGTATACGAAGAGATTCTGACGCCTGCCGGCATGGGTGATGTTGCAATTTTCACCGAAATGGGACGCTTTATGCTGGCTCCCTATGGTGCACTGATTGCAACCGCCATCCATGAAAAGCATACCTATAAGGAATACATCGGTCTGGATGCCTGCGCGGCAAACCTGATGCGTCCTGCGATGTACGGTTCTTATCACCATATCACCGTTCTGGGCAAGGAGAATGCACCCTGCGACCATAAATATGACGTAACAGGCGGTCTGTGCGAAAACAATGATAAATTTGCGATTGACCGTATGCTGCCTAAAATTGATATGGGGGATATTCTCTATATCCACGATACCGGTGCACATGGACATGCAATGGGCTATAATTACAACGGTAAGCTGCGCTCCGCGGAACTGCTTCTGAAAGAAGACGGCAGCGTGGAAATGATTCGCAGAGCGGAAACACCTGCTGATTATTTCGCAACACTGGATTTTACAGGCTTATTGAAATAAACTGCATATTCTGAAACGGCGTATTCTGAGAAATATGCCGTTTTTCTTTATTTCAACCGAAATGAAGATATTTTGCAAGACTTTTCCCTGCGCCGCCGCTACAATAGGCTTGGAAGGAGCGCATACCGATGAAAAAAGAAATACGAAAGATACAATATGATGATACCCTTCAGGTGGAAGCCTGCTATTTTTCCGGAATTGCACAGCCGTTTCCGAATCATTTCCATGAATATTATGTGATTGGGCTTATGGAAAACGGAAAGCGGCAGTTATCCTGCAAGAATAAAACCTACACCATCGAGGATGGAGTGATTCTCCTTTTTAACCCAAAGGATAACCATGCCTGCGTGCAGAGCGATGGAGATACAATGACGTATTATGGTCTGCATATTCCTAAGGAAAGCATGCTCGCACTGACAGAGAAAATCACAGGCAGACGCGAACTGCCTTATTTTTCGGAACCGGTCATTAAGGATATGGAGATACAAAGCCTTCTGCGCACACTGCATGAAATGCTGCAAAATGATACCTCTGCTCTGGGGAGGGAGGAACAGCTTCTATTTCTGCTTTCCGCACTGATACGGAAATACGGACAGCCCTTTGCAGACAATACGGAGGAATGTCGGCAGGAAATCAAACATGCGTGTGCATTTATGGAGCAGCATTTCAAAGAACGACTATCTCTGGAAGAAATCTGCCGCTGCGCTGCGTTGAGTAAATCAACCTTACTGCGCAGCTTTACGAGAGAGAAGGGCATTACGCCCTATCGATATCTGGAAAATATCCGCATCAATCAGGCAAAGGCATTGCTGCAAAAGGGCGTTTCACCGCTGGATGCCGCCATGCAGACAGGTTTTTCCGACCAGAGCCATTTTACAAATTATTTCAACTGCTTCATTGGGCTGACACCTGCGGTTTATCGGGAAATATTCTCAGAGAAAAACAAAAGAGGAGAGAAACATGAAAAATAAAAATACAATCGGGCACTGCGCGGCGCTGTTCACCATTCTGGTATGGGGGACAACCTTCATTTCCACGAAAATATTATTAACGGCGTTTCAGCCTGTGGAAATTCTGATTTTCCGCTTTATCATGGGCTTCTGCGCCCTGTGGATTGCCGCGCCGAAACGACTGCGGACAGCAAACGCAAAGCAGGAGCTGACCTTTGCCGCTGCAGGGCTGTGCGGCATCTGCTTATATTATCTGCTGGAAAATATTGCATTGACCTACACACTGGCATCCAATGTCGGGGTGATTGTCTCTGTC
>JBNMGO010000160.1:0-4065 GCA_050872285.1 Anaerotignum sp. | reverse complement strand
TTTTCCGACCGATCGTTGCGGTGTTGAATGTGATCACGGGCAACCTGGCGCGGCTGTTCGGCTGCACGCCGGGGGAAAGAGCGCCGCTGATTACCGAGGCAGAGCTGAAAACGATCGTAAACGTCAGCCATGAGGAAGGCGTTCTGGAGTTGGGCGAGCGCACGATGATCAATAATGTGTTCGATTTCGGCGATTCCAAGGCGAAGGATGTTATGACGCCCAGAACAGATATTGTTGCGGTTCCGCTGGATGTGACCTATGGGGAATATGTCCGCCAGGTGCAGGAGGAGGGCTTTTCCCGTATGCCTGTTTACGGCGAGGACTTGGACGATATTGTCGGGATTCTGTATGTTAAGGATATCTTTTATCTGGATGAAGCGACCTTTTCGGCGGAAAAATATATGCGTGAGCCATTTTTTACCTATGAAAGCAAGCCTCTGGATGAACTGCTGGCAGAACTGAAAAACAGCCGTCTGGCGGTTGCGATTGTTCTGGATGAATACGGCGGCACATCGGGCATGATTACAACGGAGGATATTGTTGAGGAAATTGTCGGGGAAATCGGCGATGAATATGACGATGAGGAAGAAGAAATCGAGGTTATCAAGGATAACGAATTCGTGGTGGACGGCAGCACCCGTCTGGAGGATTTCAACGAAATTGTCGGGACAGAGCTGGAAAGCGAAGAAGTAGACACCATTGCAGGGTATATCCTGCAGCTTCTAGGGAATTTCCCGAAAAACGGCGAGGTAATCGAAACGGACGGACTGCGGATTGTGGTCGAGGAAATGGATAAGAATCGAATTGAAAAGGTTCGTGTGTATAAATAAAAATAAGCGTATCCCGAATGGGATACGCTATTATTTTGCTTATTTTGTGAATTTTTTCAGCATGGTTTCCGTTGTTTCCATATAATAGGAAGCATCCTGCATGCCTTCGATTTTCAGATCGGAGGGCTTGCCCTTGCTGTCTACGAAAATGGTGGTCGGCAGACCTTCCAGATTATCCGTAATCCATGTGGCAAGGTTCTGGTCGGGCATGATGCCTGTGAAGGTAACGCCTGCTTTTTTATACGCATCGGTCGCGATTTTTTCTGCCTTTTGCCCGGGGGTATCAATGACAACCTGTACGAAGTTTACGTTGGGGTATTTTTTCTGCAAATCCTTATAAAAGCTTTGCAGGGTGTCCAGCTCGTTGATGTTGTCCTCCTCGCAGTAGCTTGCCCAGAAATTCACGACCGTCATGTCATAATCATAGAAAACGGCGGAGGTGATGGGGTCACCGTCAAGGGTATTGGAAATGAAGTTCAGATATTTGCCGTTTTCCTCAGCTTCATCCTGCACCGCTTCTTCATCCGGCAGGGAAATTTCAATGCTGTCGCGCAAATCGGGCAGATAGGTTTCCAGTTCACGGAAGGTTGCCTGTGCATCCTTGGAGAAATGGTCAATGCCGTCCGCGTAATCGGTCAGGAAGAAGAACTGGAAGTCTCCCTTTACGCCGATTTTTTCCACGCTTTTGAAAAAGCCCATTTCCTCTTTTACTTCATCCGTTTCCAGATTTTCTGTACGAACAACAAGCATTTCCACAATGGGAGTCATGAGTTCCTCTACGGCGATGGTGGATTCGGCATCATTCAGCGGCTCCATATTTTCATCGGGCGCATAGTTATACTGAATTTTTGCATAGATATCACCCTTGACCTTGACATAGGATGCAGGGATGAGGTTTGTATTCTCCATTTCTACCCACGCATCGGGGATGGTGTAGGAAAGACCGCACTTCGGCAGGTCAAATTCTGTCTGGATTTCCTGCTGGGTATCATCGGCAGTTTCGGTTTTGCCGCAGGCAGCAGAGCCAAAGAGCAGAACGGCTGCCAAAAGCAGGGCAAGCTTTTTTTTCATATTTTAAGACCTCCTGTATTCTTTTTTCGTGATTCGGATAATATTATAGCGAAAAAATTTTTTCTCTGCAACCGCAAGAAGAAAAAGATTCCAAAGATTCATCTGCAATTTTCGCATTTTAATGACATTTTAATCTATTTTGAAACTGCCTTTAAGACAAAAAAAGCATACTAAAAGGGACAAAAGCAAGACAAACGGAAAAAGAATTGGTATACTGATAAAAAAACGATTGAAGGAAGTGGGGAAAAATGGAACGAAAAAAAATCCTTCTGATTGAAGATGAGGTAAAGCTGGCTCGTTTTGTGGAGCTGGAATTGAAATATGAAGGCTATGATGTGACGACCTGCCATGACGGCAGAGCAGGCATGGATTTAATCACGAATCAGGAATTTGACATGATTCTGCTTGACCTGATGCTGCCGGGACTGACGGGGATTGAAATCTGCCGCAGGGTACGGAAATTTTCGCAGGTGCCGATTATCATGCTGACGGCGAAGGACGAGGTGATGGACAAGGTTGCCGGACTGGACAGCGGTGCGGACGATTACCTGACAAAGCCCTTTGCGATTGAGGAACTGCTTGCAAGGATGCGCGTGGCATTCAAGCACAGCGAAGGAAACAATACGGCGAAAAAGACGATTTTGCAGGTGCAGGATCTGGAGATTGATACCGAAAAGCGGATGGTTACCGTTGGCGGCAAGGTGGTCGATTTAACAAAAAAGGAATATGAACTGCTGACCTATCTGGTGCAGAATAAAAATATTGTTTTAACAAGAGAACAGATTCTGAATGAGGTATGGGGCTACAGCTATATCGGCGAGACGAATGTGGTGGATGTATATATCCGCTATCTGCGCGCGAAGATTGATGAAGCCTTTGGGAAAAAGTACATTCTGACCATTCGAGGGGTAGGATATTATGTCAAGGAAGAATAAAGGCTGGCTGAACGGGATTCAGCACATGGCGATTGCCAAGCGGATTACGCTGCTTTACGGGGGGATTTTTTCGCTGTCCCTGCTGTTTATCAGCGGCTTTATGATGCTGAATATCTCCGGTTTGCAGCAGAGCGAAATGCGCAGGGAATTGCAGGAAACCATGACGCAGATACAGGAATACTTGCAGACGGATGCGGAACTGAGCGACGAAAGTCTGAAGGAACTGCTGGAGGATAAATACGTTGAAGTCAGCATTTACAGCAGCGAAGCAAATGAAACCTACAACAATTTTTCGGGAGAGATGCCGCCGTTTCTGTTTCGTCCGGACATAGAACCGCCGGATGGACAGAAGCCGCAGGACAGCACGGACAAGCCGCCCATGCTCGGCGAAAATGAACTGCACCGGGAGGGATACCAGATTAACGTGCGGCGGGAAAACGAAAGCGGCAATGTGGAATATATTCTGGAAAACAGCACAGACCAGCAGTTTATGCTGTTGACGAATCGTTTTGAAACGGATACGGATTCGTATCGGATTCAGGTGTTCAAAATGATGGGGAATAACGCCTACATGATGCGGAATTTCCTTGCGAAGCTGCTGATTGTGGATATTCTGGGCATTTGCTGTGCATTTCTGATTGGGAAATACATCAGCGACCGGATTCTGCGCCCCGTTGAGGCGATTCGTTCCGCGGCGGAGCGGATTTCCATTGAGGATCTGAGTCAGCGCATTTCTACGGAAGGCCCTGAGGATGAAATGAAGGAGCTCACGATTACGTTTAACTCCATGATAGACCGACTGGATGGGGCGTTTCAGCGGCAGAATCAGTTTATTTCGGATGCGTCACACGAGCTGCGGACACCGATTGCCGTGATTCAGGGCTATGCGAACCTGATTAACCGCTGGGGCAAGAGCGATCCTGAGGTTTTGCAGGAATCCATTGATTCCATTCTGACGGAAACCGACCACATGAGCGCGCTTATCCGTCAGCTGCTCTTTCTGGCGAAGGGTGACCAGAATAAGCTGCATGTACAGAAAACAAGGGTTTCTCTGAACGAGATTGCGGCGGAACTGGTGCGTGAGATGGATTTGTTACAGGAGGACAGAAAAATCACCTTTACGGCAGAGGATGAGGTGGAGATTTTTGCGGAATACGATTTAATCAAGCAGCTTCTGTGGATTCATGGCGAAAATGCACTGAAATACTCCCCGAGCGGCAGTGAGATTG
>JBNMGO010000382.1:0-1824 GCA_050872285.1 Anaerotignum sp. | reverse complement strand
TGGATAAGGCGGAAAAAAGAGCGCATATTTTGGAGGGCCTGCGGATTGCGATTGATCACATTGATGAGGTGATCCGAATTATCCGCACAAGCTATGACAATGCAAAGGAGCGACTGATGGAACGCTTCAGCCTTTCCGAGCTGCAGGCACAGGCGATTTTGGAAATGCAGCTACGCCGCTTGCAGGGCTTGGAAAAGGAAAAAATTGATGCGGAATATGCAGAGCTGCAAAAGAAGATTGCATATTACAAAACCATTCTGGCGGATGAAAAGCTGCTGCTTGGCGTAGTCAAGGATGAAATTACCGTAATCAAGGAAAAATACGCAGATGAACGCCGCACCAAGCTGATGCAGAACCCCGGCGAGATTGATGTGGAGGATTTGATTGAGGAGGAAACCTGTGTGTTTACGCTTTCCAATTTGAACTATGTGAAGCGTACCCCCCTGGATACCTATAAGAGCCAGAACCGTGGCGGCAGAGGGATTATCGGGATGCAGACAAGGGATGAGGATTTTGTAAAGGATCTGTTCCTTGCGTCTACACATGATACGCTGCTGTTCTTTACGAGCCGCGGCAAGGTTTACCGCATGAAGGGCTACGAAATTCCCGAAGCCGGCAGAACGGCAAGAGGGGTTGCGATTGTGAACCTTCTGGAGATTGATGCGGATGAAAAAATCATGGCGGTGATTCCTGCAAATGAATTCCGCGAGGATCAGTACCTTGTGATGGTGACAAAGCAGGGCTTGATTAAGAAAACAGATATGACCAGCTTTGCAAATATCCGCAAGAGCGGTCTGATTGCGCTGAACCTGCGCGAAGAGGACGACCTGATTTCCGTGATGACAACAGACGGCAAGGACGAAATCTTTGTGGCAACGCGCGGCGGCATGGGCATTAAGTTCTCCGAACAGGATGTCCGCCCGATGGGCAGAACCGCAACAGGTGTGAAGGCAATCACGCTGAAAGAGGACGATTATGTTGTTTCCGCAGTGAAGATTGACCCCGAAGGGCAGATTCTGAATGTAACCGAAAACGGCTACGGCAAGCGTACCACAACGGATAAATTTAACTTACAGTACCGCGGCGGCAAGGGTCTGAAAATCCATCAGCTGACGGAAAAAACAGGACAGCTGACTGGTGTGCTGATGGTTGGCGAAAATGACGAACTGATGCTGATTACCTCCGAAGGGGTGATCATCCGTCTGCGCGGCAGAGAAATTTCCAGCTATAACAGAGATTCGCAGGGCGTGAAGCTGATGAATCTGGATGACGGCGTAAGCGTGGTCGGCATTGCGAAGATTTCCGAGGAGGATATCGAAGAAGAAACAGAGGAAACCAACGCAGAAGCAGTGGAAACAGAAGAAGAATAAGCAAAAAAACAAAGGGATATCGGTAAAGTATGCCGATATCCTTTTTTACGAACAGCAGGGAAAGGAGGAAACCCATGCGGCGGCGGATTTATGAAATGATTGAAAAGGGCGAGCAGGAGGACAGAATCAGCATGTATTATGACTGGTTTATGATTTTCTGCATTATTGCAAGCGTTCTGCCCCTTTGCGTGAAGGACAGCGCGAATCCTGCGTTTTACTGGATTGACCGCATAACGGTGCTGATTTTCATCATAGACTATATGCTCAGATGGTGGACGGCGGATTTCAAGCTAAAGGGGGAAAGGCCCTTTTTGCGCTATCCGTTTACGTTTTTCGCTGTGGTTGACCTGATTGCGATTCTTTCCTCACTGACGCCTTTGTATTCCACGTTGAAGGCGGTGCGTATCCTGCGTTTGCCGAAGTGCATGAAGCCCTTGAAGATTCTGCGCTATTC
>JBNMGO010000199.1:0-3516 GCA_050872285.1 Anaerotignum sp. | reverse complement strand
GGGTTATTTCAGGAACCCATTGATAATCTGCGCCTCCGCTTCTTTTTCTGTCAGCCCCAGGGTCATCAGCTTTACAAGCTGATCGCCTGCGATTTTGCCGATTGCCGCTTCATGCACCAGAGACGCATCCACATGGTTCGCAATGATTTCAGGCTCTGCCGCAACTACGCCGTTATCCATGATGATAGCATCACATTCGGAATGACCATAGCAGTCTGTGTTGCCGATGATTTTAGAACGGAAGAGCTGTCTGGAATGATCCCTTGCAACGGAACGGGAAATCAGCTTTGCACTGGAGCCTGCACCATCCAGGCTGACATCAAAGGAGGTTTCCGCCGTCTGATGTCCGTGTGTCATGATTTTTTCCTTAATGACGATGGTTGCGCCGGGCCCAAGCTTTGCGCTAGAAACACGCTTTGTGGAATCGACACCTTTCAGCTGAACAGTATCCATTTCAATATATGCGTTTTCTTCCGCTTCTACATGTGTCTGAGGGTTGATGATGCGCTTGCCGCTGCCGTCACCCTCGCCGATATGCTTTTCGATATAAACGACCTTGGAATTCTTGCCTAAGAAGAAACGGTGAATCCCTTCATGGACGGAATCGTCACAGCCGCAGTTATGGATGCCGCAGCCTGCGATAATTTCAATTTCCGCACCCTCGCCGATGTGGAAATCGTTATAAACCACTTCGGATACGCCGTCCTGTGTAATCAGCGCAGGGATGTGTACGTTTTCGTTTTTGGTAAAGGGCTTTACATAAATATCCAGACCGGAGCCGCCTTCCTTGGGGACGATATCAATATTTTCTGTAGAGTGTCTGCCCTCACTTTTGCTGTTGTTACGGATGTTAAATGCACTGTTTGCAGGGATTTCCGCAATGCCGGAAACTTCCTTCAGAAGGTTTCTTACGATATCATTCAACATCATTCGTCACCTCCCTTGAAATATCTGCAGCCGGTTTCCATGCCGAACAGACCGGGCAGAACCTCTTCCTTCGTACCGATCTGTTTTACTTCGCCGCCGCTTAACAGAACTACCTGATCGGCGATATCCAGAATTCTTTCCTGATGGGAAATGATGATGATGGAGCCTTTGATTTCTTCGTGCATTTTTTCAAATACATCAATCAGGTTTTTAAAGCTCCAGAGGTCGATGCCTGCTTCGGGTTCATCGAACAGCGTCAGCTTTGTTTTTCTTGCCATAACGGTTGCGATTTCGATACGCTTCAGCTCGCCGCCGGAAAGGCTTGCATTTACCTCACGGTCGATATAATCCTTCGCGCACATGCCAACCTCGGATAGATACTGACAGGCATCTGCCGTGCTTAAATCCTGTCCGCTTGCCAGACAGATTAAGTCCTTTACGGTTACACCCTTGAAGCGTACAGGCTGCTGGAAAGCAAAGCTGATGCCTTTTCTTGCGCGTTCTGTGATGCCAAGGGCTGTGATATCCTCGCCATCAAGCAAAATCTGACCGCTGTCGGGGGTCAGAATCCCGCTGATGATTCTTGCCAGCGTGGATTTCCCACTGCCGTTGGGGCCTGTAATTACGATGAATTTCGCATCATCAATCGTCAGATTGATGTCCTTGAGAATCTGCTTTCCGTCTGCGGAAAAACAGATATTCTTCAATTCCAACATACTTATGATTCCTCCTGTTTATCAAATATTTCTCTCCTTGGAAATATTTTCTCTATTGCAGACTGCTCGTCTGTGGTTTTTCTCTCCCTTCAAAGCCACGCCGCAGCCTTGAAAATGCAGGTTTCTACAAAACATGCCAATCCTATAGATTATAACAACGAAAGGGTGGGGATGTCAACGCTTTTGCCTTTTCCTGCCTAATTTCCGCCCCTCTCAGGCTGAAATAAATTCCCTCTCTTGAAAGGATTTCATCATTATGGTACATTTATTACAATAAAATTTATTTTCTGAAAAGGAGAGACTGCTATGCTTGGGTTCCATGCGGACGGGATTCGCCTGTTCGGCGCATCCGATACACTGGTGGCAGCATTGAAAAAACACAAACTGCCCCTCATTAAAACCTCTACCACAAATACACTGGTTTTCGCCGTAAATACGGCAGAGCCTTTAACGAAAAAGCTTTATCTGCCCTCTTTTCTGGCACCACAGGCACCCTGGTTCAGCTGCTTTGTGGGGGATGCGGAACGTCCTGCGGACTATTCCCTGCATTTTGCAACAGAGGAGGATCTGGTGGATTTCATTCTGTCCATGTATTACTGCGCGCAGGGGTTCCTGCATCTGGATTTTGACTTAGCGGAGCTTGTGACAAAGCTGAACCCCGGGCCGGAATATCAGATTCATTCCTTCGAGGAAAAGGATTTTCACAAGATTGGCGAGGAAGGCGCATTTGCGGCATGCTTCTGCTTTCTGGAGGGCGGCTTTATGGAAAGCGACCGCCTTTTCGGCAAGCTGACGAAGGAATACGGCGTGGGGGCGGATAAAATCATGCTGGCAGGCTCGTTTGATTCCAAGTATCAGTTTTTGCGTACCTTTATTCCGCAGAAATAATGACAGATTTCGATAAAATTCTTTACAAATGTCGAAAATCATACTAGAATGGAAAGGCAGGATTTTTTCCTGTGCAAATACACAGAGTAGGGCTTTGCGCGTTAAGTGTCCGGTGGACGGGGAGTTGTCATCGGAACGAAAAGCAGGATTTCTGCTTGCGGTGCAAAACTCGCATCCCGCTGTTTCATAATGAAGAAGAACAATCCTCTTTGTTATCCATACAGCCAAACCTGTTTTAAGCAGGTGTATTTGCGTTGGTATTGTGATAATAGAGGGGTTTTTGTTTGCAGAAAAGAGCAAGAAAGCCCTCCTATTTTCCATTGAAAAAGGAGGTATTTTTATGTCTGAAAAACAGATGAGCATGACACATCGGCTGGTGCTGATGGCAATGTTCGCGGCGGTGCAGATTGTTCTGTCCCGTTTTCTTTCCATCAATCTCTGGAATCTGAAGATTGGTTTTTCCTTTATTCCCGTTGTGATTGCGGGGATTCTGCTGGGACCTGTGAGCGCAGGTCTGGTGGGGCTGGTTTCCGATGTGATCGGGGCAACGCTCTTCCCCATCGGGACATTTTTCCCCGGCTTTTCTCTGACATCCTTCATTACTTCTTTTGGGTACGGGTTTTTCCTGTATAAAAACCAGAGCATGAAGAATATTGTTGCGGCGGTGCTGTTTTCCGAAATCGTAGGGACCATTTTCCTGAATACCCTTTGGATTTCCATGCTTTATGGGACTCCCTTTGTCGCTGTGCTGATTCCCCGTATTGCACAGGCGGTTGGGATGTCCGTTGTGAAAATCCTTTGCATCCGCGTGATGGTGAAATATGTGCCGCAGATGAAAAAGGCGTTTTGAGAAATAAAAAAGACCGAGAAATGAACTGAACCATTTTGTGCGGACAGCACAAAAAAGACTTTTGTAGAATTAAATTAGCTATTTAGAAACTGGCATCGTAATTCCATCGGTGTCAGTTTTGTTTTTGTCTGGATC
>JBNMGO010000068.1:0-6625 GCA_050872285.1 Anaerotignum sp. | reverse complement strand
AAGAGGTTATGCGTTATGAAACACTCAATGTTCATGACAACTGCATACGGTTTTGCTGTCCTGCTAATTAGCGTTATTATTCTGGGCATTATTGCCCCTAAGGAAAAGAAGAATAACGCCAATTGTCATGCGCAAAAATAAAGACCTTTTTGCGAAACCTATCTGAGAGATATATGTGTATGTGAAGGCTCATGGCATTTGGCTGTGAGCTTTTTTTGTTATCATTTTCCTTTCGGTGAGACACAAAAGGCATGACATAGAAAAATTTACAAAAGAAGAACTTACAAATTACAAAAGACAAAACAAAAAAGATTACAGAAGAAAAAGCTACAAAAGAAAAAATTTTACAGAAGAAGACAAAACACAAAAGAGAAAAAATTTTTAAACTTACAAAAGACAAAGCGAAAGCAGATTTTTACAAAAGACAAAAAGCAACACAGAAACACATTTTACACAAAAGAGAAAGCAAAGCAGATTTTTTACAAAAGAGGAACTGAAACAGAAACGCAAAACGGAAGGATAGAAGGACAAGGAGGGAATCTCCATGAAAACAAGAAAAGTCGGTATCATCGGTTTGGGTCATGTTGGTGCGCATGTGGCGTACAGCTTAGCGGTGCAGGGCATTGCGGATGAACTGGTACTGGTGGACAATAACGAAAAAAAGGTAGCAAGCGAATGTCAGGACTTGCGCGACAGCGTGGCATATCTGCCGCATCGGGTAACGGTAAACATCGGGACCTATGAGGATCTGGGCGACTGCGATGTCATCGTAAACAGCATCGGGAAAATTGAAATTCTCCGCGCAAATCAGGACAGAACGGATGAAATGAAATTCACTGTTCCTGCGGTCAACAGCTATGTCGGCAGAGTGAAGGCTTCTGGCTTTGACGGGGTTGTAGTCAACATTACAAATCCCTGCGATGTTGTGACACAGCAGCTGGCGAAGGGCTTAGGCTTACCGCGCGGGCGTGTCTTTGGGACAGGCACAGGGCTGGACACCTCCCGTCTGTTGTCTGCACTGGCAAGACAGACCGGCATTGACCATAAATCCATCACAGCATATATGATGGGCGAGCATGGGAATCAGCAGTTTGCGGCATGGAGCAACGTTTCCTTTAGAGGGAAATCTCTGGAGGAATGGGCGAAAACGGATGAACGCTTCCGCTTTGATAAGGATGCCCTGCAGAAGGAATCCATCGGCGGCGGCTGGGTCACATTTTCCGGAAAATTCTGTACGGAATATGGCATTGCAACCACAGCGGCGCGGATGGTCAACATTGTGCTGCATGATGAAAAGCAGATTATGCCTGCAAGTGCAGAGCTTTGCGGTGAATATGGCGAAAAGGACGTATTTGTCGGCGTGCCGTGCGTGATTGGCAAAAACGGCGTGGAAGAGGTTGTAGAGCTTTCTCTGAATGAGCAGGAAAAGGAAGAACTGAAAAAATCCTGCGACGTCATCCGCGGCAACATTAAGATGGTAGAAGAAAATAAATAACTTTACAAAAGATAAAACGATAAAATGAGGAAAACAAAGGAGAGAAGACGTATGATGGAAGTAAAAGTAACAAAAACAACAAATCCCAAGGTAAAACCCGATCCTGCTACCGTACCCTTTGGTGTAGCATTTACAGACCACATGTTCATGATGGATTATGACAGCGAAAACGGTTGGCAGAACCCCCGTATCGTTCCCTTTGGGGATATTTCTCTGAACCCCGGCGCACTGGTATTCCATTACGGCGCAGAGGTTTTTGAAGGGCTGAAGGCTTACCGCAAGCCCAACGGCGAGGTGCAGATGTTCCGCCCTGCTGAAAACTTCAAGCGTATGAACAATTCCGCGGAAAGACTGTGCCTGCCTCAGTTTGACGTGGATGATGCTGTGGAATATCTGAGAAAATTCGTAGAAGTGGAAAAGGATTGGGTGCCCGATCAGTATGGCACATCCCTGTATCTGCGCCCCTTCATGTTTGGTACAGATGCAGACCTGGCACTGCATGGCATTTCTCATGCAACCTTCATGGTAATTGCCTGCGTGGTAGGCAGCTACTATAAGAGCGGTCTGGCTCCTGTGGATATGCTGATTGAAATGGACGATGTGCGTGCGGTTCGCGGCGGCACAGGCTATGCAAAATGCGGCGGCAACTATGCAGCAGCAACCAGAGCAGGCGAAAAGGCTGCAAAGAAGGGCTATTCTCAGGTTGTATGGGTTGACGGCGTAGAAAGAAAATATGTTGAAGAAGGCGGCGGCATGAACCTGATGTTCGTTTGGGACGGCAAGCTGGTAACACCCGAACTGAACGGCTCCATCCTGCCCGGCGTAACCAGAAAATCCATTCTGGAACTGGCAAGAAGCTGGGGCATGGAAACCGTGGAACGCAAGATTACCGTTGACGAACTGATGGAAGGCTGCAAGAACGGCACAGTACAGGAAGCATTCATGTGCGGTACTGCTGCGGTTGTAACACCCATCGGCGGCTTTGTACGCGGAGATGAAAAGGTTGTTGTAAACCATAACCAGATTGGCGAAATGACACAGAAGGTTTATGACGAGCTGACAGGCGTACAATGGGGTCTGAAGGAAGATAAATTCGGCTGGACCGTAAAGGTTGACTAATCAGGTAGACTAAGACACCTTTCAAAGTCTAAAAAATATACCTCGAAAATACATCGTATCCATCGTATTCGTTTGGATGCGGTGTATTTTTTTTGAGAAAAAGAAAAATTCTGCTTACATAAAAAGAAAAAATGTGGTATAAAGAAAAGTGCAATGCGTTGCTGATATGCGTAAGTCCGATTGTGACAGGCATATTTGCAACGCATTTTTTTATTTTAACGGAAAAAGAAAAAGGAGGTATTTTTTTGCAGGAGGAAAAGCTTTTTCGGAAGGATTTTGTGTTTATTATCATCATCAATTTTCTGGTATTTCTGAACCATCTGGCGATACTGGCGACATTTCCGTTTTACATTGAACGGCTCGGCGGAACGGAGGCGGTGGCAGGGATGGCGGTTGCGTTATTCTGCGTGGTTTCGGTGGTCTGCCGTCCGTTCATCGGGTGGATGCTCGATAACGGGAAGCGGAAAATGATTCTGGCGGTGGGACTTCTGGGGATGTTTCTGATGCCGCTGGGGTATCTGTTTCTGCATACGCTGGTACTGGCGTTTGTGTGCCGCATGGTGCATGGGGCGGCGTTGGCGTTTTCCAATACCTCAACGGCGACCATTGCGACGGACAGCGTGCCGCGCTCCCGTTTTGCGGAGGGCATGGGCATTTTCGGCCTGGCAACGGCACTGGCAACGGCGGTTGCGCCTGCGATTGGGTTGGCATTGATGGAGAAATGCGGATTTTCTGTGCTGTTTCTGTTCGGCAGCCTTTCGATTGCGCTTGCACTTGTGCTGTTTTTGCTGCTGAAAGCACCGAATATTGCAGTGGAGAAAAAGCCGCTGAGCGTGAAGGGGTTGTTTGATAAAAATGCAATGCCTGCTTCGCTGACGGCGGTGGTTTTTATGTTTACCTATGGCGCGTTGGAAAACTTTGCGGCGAAATTTGCGGCGGAAAAGGGTCTGCCGAGCGGCGGTCTGTTCTTTGCGATTATGGCAGTGACGGTGCTGATTATGCGTATGACGGCAGGGAAGGTGACGGACAGACACGGCGAAGGGATTTTTGCCTATAGCTGCAATATTGCGATGTTTGCGGCGTTTCTTTTGCTGGGACTGTTCCCCAATACGGTGACATATCTTCTGGCGGCGGTGCTTTCCGGCTTTGGCTTCGGCGGATTGGAGCCTGCATTGCAGTCCATGGCGGTGGCAATTGCACCACCCGAGAAGCGCGGCAGTGCAAACTCTACCTTCCTCTGCGCGTATGATATCGGGATTGGCATCGGCGGCGCGATTGCAGGGGGACTGATTTCCTCGTTTGGGTATGGGGCAATGTTTACGGTGATGTCTGTGTTTAATCTGCTGTCGATTGTGATTTATGTGCTGGTTGGGCGGAATCACCCGTCTTCTTTCTCTTATCGGAAACGGATGGCAAAGCAATAAGGCGAAAACAGGATTTCGACAAAATAAAAAAGCCCGAAAGGGCTTTTTTTAATGCAAATTCAGCTTTTTATTTTGCCGCAATGCGTGCTTGGATGCTTTCAGAATTTCGGTCAGAATACGAATTTCATATTCATCACAATCGGAAACAGCATTTTGGATTTCCTGCGCGAAAATCTCCTTGGAATGAATAACGGAATCGCAAAGCAAGGTATCCGCGGATACGGAAAGTGCATTTGCAATGGAAATCAGCATTGGCAGGCTTAGCTTTGTATTCGCATTTTCGATATTGCTCATGTGAGTGGGGGAAAGGTCTGCCTTTTCGGCTAATGCTTCCTGAGAAAGCTCGGCTTGGATGCGTGCAATTTTGATTCTTTTTCCGATTGCTTTGTAATCAAGCTCCATCAAGCAACCCTCCTCTGCGTATTTTTCTACATTGTATCTTTTGTTAAGGTTCGTTATAATAAACTGTATAGATATTCTATTTATAGAATTTATCATTTGGGAAATTTTATGCAGAGGGAAAAAGGTGGGAGATATCATGATTCGGTGTACATTCACAGGGCATAGAGATGTTTACGGGGTGCAGGCGGCGGATATTGCAGAGGTATTGGAAGAAATCATACAATACGCAGAACCGCCGATCGAATGTTTTGTGGGTGGAATGGGAAGGTTTGATGACTTGTGTGCTGCGGCGGTGCGGTTGTTGAAAAGAAAATACAGGGAAAAAGAAATCTCTTTGATTCTTGTACTGCCATATCTGCAAAAAAGAATCAATACGAATCAAGCGTATTATGAAAATATGTTTGATTTGGTGCTGATACCATCTGTATTAGAGGGGGTGCATTATAAGCGTGCGATTATACTGCGAAACCGTTGGATGGTGGAGCAGGCAGATTATGTGATTGCGATGGTTGAGCGGAAGGAAGGCGGAGCCTATGCAACATTGCAATATGCCAAAAAGAAGCAAAAGAGGATTATCAATTTAGCGGAACGCAAAAAACAACCCCTGTCGGATATCCAACAGGGGTAAAAATCGGGTTTATCGGTTTACCATGAGTTTCTTTAATGCGTTATTCAAATCGTCTAAGGTCAGGCGATACATATCGAATTCCTTTGCGAGGATATCATAGGTTTTCGCCCACCAGCCGCCCCAATAGGGACGTTCCGAGGGGTTAAGCCAGACGATATGAGGATATTTTTCCTTAAAGCGTTTGAGCCACTCAATGCCCGGGGTGCGGTCGCGCGAGCCATAGCTATACCAGCTGCCTTCCATCAGCTCATAGGGGTCCATCTGCGCATCCCCAACGATAATGACCTTATATTCACTGCTGATATTCTGGAGAATCCATTCGGTCGGGATGGAAGAATTGGGGCGCATGCGAGGATCCTTGAAAATCTTGGAATAAATGCAGTTATGGAAATAAAGTACCTGCAAATCCTTGAAATGGTTGGAATTGCGCACCGCCTGGAACAATGCGGAGCACATACGGCTATAGTAATCCATGGAGCCGCCGCTGTCCATCAGAAGGAGGACTTTGACGGTATTTCTTCTGGGCTTATCGTAAACGACCTTCAGATTGCCGGCGTTATCGCAGGTTTCGCGAATCGTGCCGTCCACGTCAAATTCGGTTCTGGCTTCATCCGCACGGGCGGAAAACTGCCGCAGGCGGCGGAACGCCATCTGGAACTGACGGGTATCGAGGACATTATCCTCGCGGAAGTCGCGGAATTTTCGTTCCCCTGCCACCTGAAAGGCACTTCTTTTCTGGCTCTTGCCGCCGACACGGATGCCCTTATCAATCTGTCCGTTATTGCCGAAGGGGGATGCCCCTCTGGTGCCAATCCATTTGGAGCCGCCGTTATGCTGTTCATGCTGTTCCTGCAAACGCTCGAGGAACATCTGTTGAATCTGCTGTTCGGAAAGACCGAGATTGCGGAGAAGGTCTTCCTCGCTGAAGCTGCTGTCCAGTTCCTCTCTGGGCTTATTCAGCCAATCCAGAAGTTCTTTCGGCAGTTCATCGGTGGCGCGCTCCATGTCCTTGAAATATTCCAGAAAGGCGCCATCGAATTTATCAAAATCTGCCTCGCTTTTGACCAGAATGGCACGGCAGAGATAATAAAACCCCGTGAAGGAGGAATAATGCAGCCCCTTATCCAGTGCTTCGATGAGGGACATCCACTCATTCAGGGAAACCTTCAGCCCTCTGGCGCGAAGGAGATAGAAAAATGAAGTAAACATCAGTCACTCACCTACTTACTTCAAAAATTTACGCATGGTGTCGATATCCTCGTTCTTTTTCAGCAGAACACCTGCGAAGGGAACGGTCTCCTTGATTTTGGATGCAGGCACGCCGCCCAATTCGAGGGCGCGAATCCAGTCGATGACCTCGGAGGTGCTGGGCTTTTTCTGGATATTATAGAGACCGCGAATCCAGTAGAAGGTTGCAAGCACCTGTTTCAGGACGTTTTCCTCTACATGGTCGAAATGTACCTTGATGATTTCTTCCATCTGCTCCGCATCGGGGAATTCGATATAATGGAAGATACAGCGGCGCAGGAAGGCATCGGGCAGTTCCTTTTCCGCGTT
>JBNMGO010000197.1:0-3551 GCA_050872285.1 Anaerotignum sp. | reverse complement strand
GATATGCTGTGGTTTCAGAAGGAAGAAATTGAAGCAGCGGCTTTGCGGGAGGGCGAGGAAGAAGCCCTTTTGGAGCGAAAAAAACGCCTGAGCAGCATGGAAAAGCTGATGCGGCTGACGGGCGAAAGCGTGACGCTTCTCTATGACGGGGATGACCGCGCGCCTTCTGCCTGCGACCAGTTGGGGGATGCCCTGGCGAAGCTGCAGGAGGCGGCGGAATACGATGCGGCGTTGTCCCCCTTGGCGGATGCACTGGCGGATGGCTATGCCGCTGTGGAGGACTGCGCGAGAGAATTGAAACGCGAAGCGGAACGGCAGGAAACCGACCCCGAAGAACTGGAACGGATTGAGGAACGGCTGCAGCTTTTTTATAAATTAAAGCGGAAATATGGCGGCAGCATCGAAGCGGTACTGGATTTTTACGAGAAAGCCGTACAGGAACTGGATTTCCTCTCCAACAGCAGCGAAAAGGCGGCGGAGTTTTCTGCCGAAAAGGCGGCGGAGGAAAAACGTCTGTCTGCCCTTGCGGAAACGCTGACGGCAAGAAGAAAGGCGACCGCAGAGCAGGTGGAGGAGCAGATTGAAGCGGCACTGCATGACATGGAAATGAAGCACGCGCGGTTTCATATTCAGATGGACGAAAAAGCCGATTGGGGTGCGGACGGCAAGGATAAGGTGGAATTTCTGATTTCTGCCAACGCTGGGGAGCCGCTCAAGCCTTTGGCGAAGATTGCATCCGGCGGCGAAATGAGCCGTGTGATGCTTGCGCTGAAAACAGTGCTTGTGGATGCGGATGAAATCGGGACGTTTATTTTTGATGAAATTGATACGGGGGTCAGCGGCAGAACGGCAAGAAAGGTCGGCGAGAAAATGCGTTTTCTGGGTGGAAAACGGCAGATTCTCTGCATTACGCATCTGCCCCAGATTGCCGCAATGGCGGACAACCATTTCCTGATAGAAAAGGAAAGCGACGCAGGGGAAACTGTGACGCGCGTGACGGCGTTGGATGAGGAAGGCGCGGTGCGCGAGGTGGCAAGGCTGATGAATGATGTGACGGAAACGACACTGGCGGCGGCAAGGGAACTGCTTGCGGAAAAATAATTTAGAAAAATGGGATTGTATAAGGTGTGTCCCGATAAGAAAACAGGAAGCAGATGCAAGGTTTCTTATCTGGGCGCACCTTTTTTGTATCCGGTATACAACTAAAGTATGAGAAACCCCGAAAATTCGACAAAAAACTGCAAAAATTGGTGTACGCAGGATTGAACACAAAAATTTTTTTTGCTATAATAAAGGTGTTTTCATACTAAGATACGTTAAAATAAGACAAGTTTGCACTTGGAAAGGAAGTAATGTTTTATGAGGAAGAACAAAAGAAAGCATCGGTTATGGGGACTTGTGCTGACCTTTGGTCTGATTCTGGGGCTTTTGCCCAGCGGCGTACTTGCGGAAAGCGATGAGGGGCATACTCATACGGGTACTTGCTACTGCAAGGGCGGCGAATTGATTTGCGGAGAGGAGGAATCCGCAGGACATATTCATGATGATAGCTGTTATGAAACCGTGACAACGGAGGACGACGAGACGGCGCAGACCTTGATTTGCGGTGAGACGGAATCCGAGGGGCATAGCCATACGGCGGACTGCTACTGCGAAGGCGGCGAGCTGGTTTGCGGTCAGGATGCGATTGACGGCGAAATGGGCATAGATGAGGATATCGACGCAGGCTTCACGATTTCCGAGGAGGAAGAAGCGGCAGGGACAAGAAGCCATGCCGAGGAAACGGAGATAGAAACGCAGGCAGAAACCGAAAATCAAGTGGATGTCTATATTTCTGATGGGACAAAATGGGTGAAGGCAGGTAGTCTGACAACATCCAAGAAAACAGGTGACAGATATTTTGTCTATGCTGATGAATTGGACAGTATTCTGGGTAAATATGGCTTTAACAGCGCAGCATTTCAAGGAGAAAACTGGTTCCCAAATACAGATTATAAGACCGGAAATACAAGTGCAAGTAAAATCTGGGGGGATTCTGCACCTACAAAGGAAGGAACCAGATATAAAATCTGGCTGACGCGACATGACAATACTTTGACAGACTTATTCTATACACCAAAGAAAACAGATTATCCAAGCGACAGCGGCGTTGACAGAAATGATGCAGAGCTGTTATCTGCAAATAAGGTGGAAGAAGTCAATTATTATACCTTGCGGATTACCAACCCGAATAATCTGTCTCTTTCTGATGCAGAACAGGCAGTGCTTGGCAGTCAGCAATGGGCAAAAAATCAAAGCTATACAATCACTCTGCCGATTGACAGCACGCTGACATGGGTGCTTTATGATACAAACGGCAAAGAGGCTGCTGTTACGCCAAGTGTGAACGAGGACGGCACAAAAGCAACCTATACCATTACCGCAGACCAGTCCTATGAGCTGCGTGCATCAGCCTGCGAGGATGTGCATTGCTATGTACAGGTAAATGGCGAATGGATAAAGAAAGATTCTCTTTTTGCAACAAAAGAGATTGAGAATAGATTTTATATCAGCGCAGAGGCACTGGAGGAGGTATATGGGGAATACGGCTTTGCGGCAGACAGCTACAGTGGCGAAAGAGTTTTCCCGCATACTACAACATGGGATAAGACAGGGAAAATCTGGTTTGATACCGCATCCCAAAAGATAGATGGTGAGTGGTGGATTCCGTTGTCTGCTTACCAGAGAAAGGGACCGGATATCAATCTTTACTATGTTCCCGGGAATAAAGATGACAGCATTATAACCTCTGAAACGCCTGAAAATTTGGAAACAACGCAAAACAGCTTCTATTCGATTAAGGTAACGAATCCGTCTAAGCTGCCTTTGGCGGAGGGTGTTGCTGTTCCTGCGGATTGCTACAAGCAGGGGAATATAGCTTTTACCGTTACATTGCCAAAAATTACGACCGAAAAAGGTGAATGGGAGGTTCTGACAAGCGGCAATACGGTTGCAGCGAAAACAGCTACAGAAAATCAGAATTCTGATACTGTGATTTATACGATTACAAACCTTTCCGGTGCGGTGACCTTTGTGGCATCGGAGGATGGGGCAATACCAACACAGGTTATTTATCAGGCGAAAGCAAAGATATCCGATTTTGGGAAAATAAGTAATTTTCCTGCACCAACGGAAATTGTCCAAAATGCTGAAAATACTGAAAGTACGGTTGCATTGACGGAGGACTGTTCCTATACAGTAGCTGAACCGGACAGCTATATTGTGCAGGCACTCTCCCCGAATGGCGATATCAATAAGACCAGAACACTGACCTACTCTTTTAAGGGCTGGGAAGTTGAGAACAGCAACGGCGTGATTTTGCAGCCGAACCAGACGCTGACACGAGCAGAACTGTTATCCTACAGCGATAATGGACAGGTTACGCTGAAGGCAATCTGGAAGGGTGTGGAGGACAACGGATGGATTCCTTCCGCAAACTTCTATGTGAGCCTAAACTGTGAAATCAAGGATAATAAGGGGGATGGGGTCAGAAAGGATAACCCTGCGGAAAG
>JBNMGO010000130.1:0-4656 GCA_050872285.1 Anaerotignum sp. | reverse complement strand
GCAAAATAGAACCCCAGTCCCTGTCGGCTGACGGCAAAAAAGATGCCTGCCAGCACCGAAGCAAAGGTGCCGAGAAGAGCCTTCTTCCCCATTTCCTGCCGTTCCAGAAAACGCCCTAAAGTCAGCTGAATGGCGAGTGCCGCCGCAAGCCCTGCGCCTGTTTTCAGCGGTGCATGGGAAAATGCGCCAAGCCCGACCGCAAGCCAGACTGCCCCAAAGAGCCACCCTTCCCCGAAAAAGGCGGAAAGATAGGCAAGCCCCATCGGGCGCAGCAGACCCATCAGTTCAATCCTGCCCCAGAAAAGTCCCATCAGGCAAAAGCCGCCGCCCCGCAGCAGGGTTTTCCACGGGAACGGCTTTTTCGGCTCCTTTTTCGGCAGGAGCATTTTGCCAAAGCGTGGTGTCTGTTCCGTATATTCCAATGTGATTTCTGTCTTTTCCATACTGCTTCCCTCCATACGCCCATTCTAAACAAACAGAACCGCTTTTTTTGTCAAAACGGGGCGAGGGCGGAAAGAAAGTTTCGACAAAAGCCGCCTGTGCTCTTGCAAAAGGAATAAAATTGCAGTAAGATAAAAAGCAGAAACGGGTGAGCACCTACCGGATAAGGCTATGAATGATATAGCTTTATTCGGTTTTTTGTATTTTTATGTGTTTCTATATCTGAAAGGAGAATGTTTATGTGGCAAATGCTCTGGCCCTTACTCATCGTGATCGGGGCGAATACCCTCTATCATACCTGCGCGAAATCCACCCCTGCGGACATCAGCCCCTTCGCATCCCTGACGCTGACCTACCTCATCGCAGGCTGTGTTTCCCTGCTGATGTTTTTTCTGACAAGCGAAAACAAGAATATCTTCCACGAGCTCACAAAGGCAAACTGGGCAACGATTCTGCTTTCCTGCTCCATCGTTTTTCTGGAATTCGGCTATATCTGCGTGTATCGGGCAGGGTGGCAGGTGAGCGTTGCATCCCTCGTGGGGAATATTTCCGTTTCGTGTATTCTGATTTTTGTGGGACTGCTGTTTTATAAAGAGGTGATTACCGCAAAGCAGATTGCAGGGATTGCCGTCTGCGCGGTTGGACTTTTGCTTATCAGCAAAGCCTAACGTTCTCCGCTTCAAACGTAAAAAAGGTATCTCCCTTAGGAGATACCTTTTCTTTCTATTTTCAACTTACTGAATCTGTTCTGCAACGATTTCCTTTGCTTTTTCCAGTGCATCGGCAATCTTGGATGCGTCCTTACCGCCTGCCTGCGCCATATTGGGGCGACCGCCGCCGCCACCGCCGCAGACTGCTGCTGCCGCTTTGATGATATTGCCTGCGTGTGCGCCTTTTTTCACAACATCATCGGTTGCCATTGCCATCAGGCTGACCTTGCCGCCTGCCGCGCCTGCCAGAACGATTACGCCGCTGCCAAGCTTATTTTTCAGCTGGTCGCCAAGGGTACGCATTGCGTTGGCATCCATATCCTTGACTTCTGCCGCAAGCACTGCAACACCATTAATCTCAACCTTTTGATTCAGCATTTCATCCGCAGCGCCGCCTGCCATTTTTGCTTTCAGTTTTTCCAGTTCCTTGGAGAGTTCCTTCTGCTCTGCCAAGAGCTGTTCCACTCTTGCTACCAGCTTATCGGGAGAGGTTTTCACCATCTGTGCCAATGTACGCACCTCATCCTCCTGTGCCTGATAATGCAGGAGTGCACCTTCACCGGTCAGTGCTTCGATACGTCTGACACCTGCGGCAACGCCATTTTCGGAAATGATTTTGAAGGAGCCAACCTGTGCGGTGTTTTTCAGATGTGCGCCGCCGCAAAGCTCGATACTGTAGCCGCCCATATCAACCACGCGCACGATGTCGCCGTATTTTTCGCCAAAGAGAGCCATTGCGCCCTTTTCTCTTGCCGCATCAATGCTCATTTCCTCTGCAACGATAGGATAGCTTGCGAAGATGGCTTCATTGACCAGCTTTTCAACCTCTTTGATTTCATCCTGTGTCATAGCTGTGAAATGGGTGAAGTCGAAACGCAGTCTGTCTGCGCTGACATAGGAACCGGACTGCTCAACGTGTGTCCCCAGAACGGTTCTCAGTGCCTTCTGCAGCAGGTGAGTTGCGGAGTGGTTTCTTGCGGAAGCCATTCTGTGCTTCATATCGATTTCTGCACAGGCAATATCGCCAACGGTAACGGAGCCTTCCTCTACCACGCCCTGATGCGCAATCTTGCCGCCGATTACCTTAATGCAGTTTGTTACCTTAACAACGCCGTTTGCGGTTTTGATGATACCATGGTCGCCAACCTGACCGCCGCTTTCTGCGTAGAAAGGAGTTCTGTCGAGGAATACCACAACGGAATCCTCTGCCTGTGCGCCGTCTGCAACGGCATCATTTGCAACCAGAGCAACGATTTTTGCATCGGCTACGGTATTCACATCATAGCCTGCGAATTTTGTTTCCAGATCGGTCGGCAGTTCATCGTATACGGTTACGGCTGCGCCCATGTAGCCCTCGCCGCCTCTTGCCTTACGCGCACGATCCTTCTGTGCCTGCATTTCCTTCGCGAAGGCTTCTTCATCCACGCGCATGCCTGCTTCTTCCAGAATTTCCTTTGTCAGGTCAACAGGGAAACCATAGGTATCATACAGACGGAAGGATTTTTCGCCGCTCATGACGGTTTCGCCTGCGGCTTTCATTTCTTCCATATCTTCCTTCAGGATTTCCATACCCTTATCGATGGTTTTATAGAAGCTGTTTTCTTCGATGGAAAGAATCTTAAAGATATATTCCTGCTTATCCACCAGTTCGGGATATGCTTCGCCGCTGCAGGTAATCACAGCCTTGGAAAGCTCTGCAAGGAATTCGCCCTGAATGCCCAGCAGCTTGCCATGACGAGCCGCACGACGCAGCAGTCTTCTCAGCACATAGCCGCGACCTTCATTGGAGGGCAGAACACCGTCTGCGGTCATGATAGTGACGGAACGGATATGGTCTGTGATGATACGAACGGAAACGTCAATCTTATGTTCCTTGCCGTATTCCACGCCTGCCTTCTGACAAACCGCATCACGGATATATTTTACAGTATCCACATCAAAGATGGAATCCACGCCCTGCATGATGGTTGCCATACGTTCCAGACCCATGCCGGTATCTACGTTTTTGGAATCCAGTTCGGTATAGGTGCCGTCCTCATGGGCATCGAACTGTGTCAGAACCAGATTCCAGAATTCCATGTATCTGTCGCAATCACAGCCAACGCCGCAGGTAGGGCTGTTGCAGCAATATTCGGGGCCACGGTCATAATAGATTTCCGTACAGGGGCCACAGGGACCTGTGCCGTGCTGCCAGAAGTTATCATCTCTTCCCAGTTTTTTGATTCTGTCCCAGGGCAAACCAACCTTTTCATGCCAGATTTCGCCTGTTTCGTCATCCTCCTCATAGATGGTGACATACAGCTTATCCTCCGGAATTTCCAGCCACTTGGTCACAAATTCCCAAGACCAGGGAATGATTTCATTCTTGAAATAATCACCAATAGAAAAATTTCCCAGCATTTCAAAAAATGTACCATGGCGTGCGGTTTTGCCGACATTATCAATATCACCTGTACGGATGCATTTCTGACAGGTTGCAATACGTTTGCTAGGGGGAATTTCCTGCCCTGTAAAATATGACTTAATCGGTGCCATACCAGAGTTAATCAATAGTAAGCTGTTATCATTTTTAGGTATCAGTGGGAATGATTTCAAACATAGGTGCTCTTTTGTTTTAAAAAATTGCATATATTTTGTTCTAATTTCGTTTACTCCAAGGTTTCTCATACACATACCTCCTTAAAATAATTCCATACCCTTAAAACCCATTATTTCTTAGATTTTTTATATAAATCAGTATTTCATGCAACTCGATAATTCTTTTTTCTCTCCATATGCAAATCTTAATAAGACCGGCGAAAGTACTGTGGTAACAACAACCATCAGCACAACCGCAGGGAAAAGACTCGCATGTAACACACCTATTGCCTGCCCTTTTTGCGCAACAATTAACGCTACTTCACCACGCGAAACCATTCCTATTCCAATGCACAGCGCATCTTGTTTGTTAAATCCCATTTTCCATGCGCCTATTCCACAACCGATTACCTTTGTAATAATCGCAACAAAAAGCAAAATACAACAAAAAGCAGCTACTCGAGAAGAAAATCCATTTAAATCTGTTTTCAGCCCAATGCTCGCAAAAAAAACGGGAGAAAATAACAAATATGATGTAATATCTATCTTTTGAGATACTGCTTCTCTTGTCCTTTCTATGTTGCAAACCATCATTCCTGCAAAGTATGCTCCTGTAATATCAGCAATACCGAAATATGTTTCTGTCACATACGCCATAAATAGTGCAAACGCTAATAAATAGATCGCTGTACGTTTGGAATATGCTCGTTTTTGATCCGTATGTTTGAAAAAACGGCTAACAATGTTTGCTACAATAGGCAAAAATACTATATATAAAGCAATCTTTCCAAATGTAAACGGAATGTTTGCAGAAGCATCAGCAAACCCGGAAACTACCGTCAAAACAATAATTCCAAGAATGTCATCAATAATAGCTGCTCCCAAAATAGCCGAACCAACAAATGTATTCAGCTTACCCATTTCACGT
>JBNMGO010000129.1:0-4729 GCA_050872285.1 Anaerotignum sp. | reverse complement strand
GAATACGGAGTTGGAGCCGAAGGCGGAAACAGAGACTGTTTCTGAAACGGCAGAAGAAGCTGTAACAGAAGCAGCAGAAACAACAGAAGAAGCTGCCGAAGAAGAAGCACCTGCGGCAGAAGTAACAGAAGAAGCTGTCGTAACAGAAGAAACAGCGGAAGAACCCGCAGCAGAAGAAACTGTCGTAACAGAAGAAACAGCGGAAGAACCCAAGGCGGAGGAGCCAGCAGAGCAGGAAGAGCCGAAGCAGGAAGCACAGCCTGCCGAAACCCCTGCGCCACAGAAAGCGGAAAAAGGGGGCGTACTGGGGATTGTGATTGGGCTGATTGCGCTGATTGCGATTCTGGCGTATGCGTGGATGAACCCGATGGGCAAAACCGTTGATACAGGTATCCTGTATACCAAGGAGGATAACCTGTATTATTATGATTTGAAAAATGACCCGTATCAGGTGCAGGAAGGGCTGAGCAACGGCGGCACCTATCATTATTTCTACACCGCATGGGGCGCAAGCGTCACAGAGGACGGCAGCTATCTGTACTTCTCCGATGATGTGGATGAAAACGGCGCATTTGTGCTGTACCGCAAGGATGCAAAGAATGCAGATGCCGCAGCGGCGCAGATTGATACGGATGTTTATGATTACATGGCGAGCAAGGACGGCAAGGTGGTCGCTTATCTGAAAAAGAGCGGCGAAACCTATGCGCTTTGTGTTTATGACGGCAAGGAAGTACAGACCGTAAAGACGGGCGTAAATCTGGAAAATGATGTTTATGCGCTGAGCGGCAACGGCAAATATCTTGCATTTACCGATACCACAGGGCTTCTGAATGCAGTTGCGGTCGGCAAAAATATGGAGGATAACATTCTTCCCCTGACCGATTCCGCAGAAACCTACGCCATGGCAGAGGAAAGCGGGATTCTGTATTACGTTGCGGCAGGCAAGGATGGCTATAACATTTTCAGCTATGATTTTAAGGGAGAACCCAAAACCGCAGTCGAAAATGTTTCTTCCATGGAAATGATGCCCAATGGCAGAGATGTGCTTTACTGCAAAAAGAGCGACGAGGAAGTGCTTTACAAGGACATCATCGTGGATGATATGGCAGAGCAGGATGCAAAGCTGAAAAAGGGCGACGAAGGCTATGACCAGAAGGTGCAGAGAGACGAAATCCGTAAGGCAATGAAAAACGGCGAGGGCTTTGAACCCCTTCTGCAGGAATGTTATGTGCTGACAGGAGGCAAGAGTGTTCTGGTGACAGAAAACGCAGTTGCGGCTGTGGGCGTGAGCGGTGAGCAGTCCTATGTGGCAGGCTATCGTGCAAAGGAATTTACCCCGATGCACCTTTCCGTGATGGACGGCGGACTGGACATGGTGGAATATATCTATTATATGTCTCTGAATTATGGCGGCATGGAGGTATTCCTTGCGGATACCACAGGGAAGGTAAATCTGCTTTCCGGCAGTCAGCCCCAGCTGGATGGTCTGAAGCTTTCCGAAAACGGCAAGAAGGCGGCTTATCTGGATACCGATGCAAATACAGGTGATACTGTTCTGGTGGAAATGGAACTGGGCAAGGAAAAGGCAGAAACCGTTGCCACAAACGTACAGAGCTTCGGCTATATCGGCAATACACTGATTTATTATTTTGATTATACTGAAGGCGTAGGCACATTGGGCGCGGCAGGCAGCAAAACAACCATTGCAAACGCAAGCGGCGTACAGTTCACAGAGGACGCAGTTTATTATGTAGCGGATGCGGATGAAACATCTGGCAACGGCGAGCTGCGCGCATGGGACGGCAAGACAGAAACTGCCCTTGCTAAGGATGTATTTGCCTTCCAGTATAAGGATAACGGCAAGCTGGTTTACATCGGCAGCTATGATGTGAATGCAGGCGTGGGTGATTTGTATTATTATGACGGCAAGGAAGCACGCAAGCTGGATACAGGCATTACGGCAATCTTTATTTATTGAGGATGAGATACGATGAACGAAAGAATCGAAACAAATAGCCCCGAGGCAACCGAAGCCTTGGGGGAACAGCTGGGACGCGAAGCAAAGGCAGGGCAGATTTACTGCCTGAGCGGTGATTTAGGCGTTGGCAAAACGGTCTTCACAAAGGGCTTTGCCAAGGGGCTTGGCATTACGGAGCATGTGACCAGTCCCACCTTTGCCATCGTGAATGAATACGAGGGGAGACTGCCCCTGTATCATTTCGATGTATACCGCATTTCCTGCGAGGAGGAAATGGAGGATACCGGCTATGAGGAATATTTTTACGGCGAGGGCGTTTGTCTGGTGGAATGGGCGGAATTGGTGAAGGAACTGATTCCTGCCGATGCCGTCTGGATTACGGTGGAGAAGGATTACACGAAAGATGACGATTACCGCTGTATCACAATCAGACAGGAGGGCTGAGGATGAAAATTTTAGGAATTGACACCACGGGGCAGACTGCCAGTGCCGCTCTTGTGGAGGGAGATAAGCTGATTGCGGAATTTACCATGAATTATAAGCTGACGCACAGCCAGACCATCCTGCCCATGATTGCGGATATTCTGGAACGGACGGAAACGGATAAGGCAAGCATTGACTGCATTGCCTGTGCCTGCGGTCCCGGCTCCTTTACGGGGCTGAGAATCGGCGCGGCAACGGCAAAGGGCTTTGCCCTTGCATTGGACAAGCCGATTGTTGCCGTTCCCACATTGGATGCTTTGGCATATAATGTGTTTGAAACGAATAAATTCATCTGCCCGATTATGGATGCCAGAAGAAATCAGGTTTATGCCGCTTTTTATATGTGGGAAAACGGCAAGCTGATTCGCCTGACAGACCACATGGCAGAAAGCATTGACCGCGTGATTGAGATTGCGGAAATGCTCGAGCATGAGGTGATTTTCTTAGGGGACGGTGTGCCGGTTCACAGAGAACGACTGGAGCAGAATCCTGCGTTTTTATTTGCCCCCGCACACTGCAATATGCAGCGGGCATCCGCAGTGGCAACTCTGGGTGCCATCATGGCGGCAGAAGGCATGGCAAAGCCGGGTAATGCATTTGAACTGATTTATTTGAGAAAATCGCAGGCGGAACGGGAAAGAGAAGCCAGACTGGCGAAGGAGGAAGCAGGAGAATGATTGAAATTGTCCCTATGGCGGAGGAGCATATCGACGGCGTGGTGACGCTGGAGGAAGCAACCTTTTCCATCCCCTGGACCAGAACGGATTTTGAAAGAGAAGTCAGAGAAAACACAATGGCGATTTACTATGTGGCACTGATGGACGGCAGAGTCGTCGGCTATGCAGGAATGTGGCATGTAGTAACGGAAGGACATATCACAAATGTGGGCGTACTGGAAGAGGTACGCGGCGAAGGCATCGGCAGCATGCTGATGGAAAAGCTCATTGAAGCAGCGTTGGAAAAAGAAATGACAGGCATTACCTTGGAGGTACGCATGGGGAATCAGCCTGCACAGGCGTTGTACCATAAATATGGCTTCAAGGCGGAGGGCATCCGCAAGAATTATTACCCCGACACCAAAGAGGATGCAATTATCATGTGGAAATATTTCCCCGATGCAGAGGGCAGGTCCCTTTGACGGAGCGGAAACAAAAAAGGAACGCTGAGATGTGAGAGTGCATTTCAGCGTTTTTTGCAAAAAAGGAGATGAAGAAAAATGGCAAAACCATTTGAATTGGCGTATACACAGCTGAAAAAGGGATGCTTCCCCGAGGAGCTGCCCTTTCAGACAACAGCAGAGGTAAAGCCCTTAGAAGGAGTTATCGGGCAGGAGAGAGCCGTAAAGGCGTTTGATTTCGGCCTGGCGGTAAAAATGAAGGGCTACAATATTTATATGGCAGGGCCTTCCGGCACAGGCAAAACCACCTACGCAAGAAACAGCACCGAAAAGCTGGCGCAGACAGAACCCGTGCCGCATGACTGGTGCTATGTCTATAATTTCCAGAACCCCAGAAGCCCTCTGGCACTGCGCTTTGAAGCAGGGCAGGGCAAGCAGTTCAAGGAGGACATGGCAGAGCTGGTGCAGCTGTTCAAAACAGAGTTGCAGAAGGCATTCCGTGCGGAGGATTACGAAACACAGAAAAATACACTGGAACACTCCTTTGATGAAAAAAGAGATACGCTCATGGCGGAAATGAGTGCCGTTGCGGAGCAGTACAGCTTTCAGGTGAAAACAACCAATGCAGGGGTATTCTTTATGCCCGTGGTAGAGGGCAAGGCTGTCGGCGAGGATGAATATGACGACCTGAGCGAGGATGTAAAAAACACAATCGAGAAAAATTCTCAGATGGTGCAGGAAAAGGCAGGCTCCATCATGCGCGAACTGCGCGATCTGGATAAGGAATCCAAGCGTCAGACCGACCAGCTGGATTATAAAACGGGGATGTTTGCCATCGGGCATCATGTGAATGCCGTGCAGGAAAAATATCAGGAATATGAAAGAGTCATTTCCTATATCAATGCGGTGCAGGAGGATGTTCTGGAAAACATCAGCCAGTTCATCGAAGAGGATGAGGACAGCGAAGACAGCCTGGCAAGCCTTTTGCCCATGCTTGGGAAAAAGCCTGCTGAGGATGTGACGCTGAAATATAAGGTCAATCTGATTGTAGACCATTCCGACAGCAAGGGCGCGCCCGTTGTGGTGACGTTTAACCCGACCTATAACAATTTGGTGGGCGAGGTGGAATATGACAGCGAATTCGGGAATCT
>JBNMGO010000354.1:0-1970 GCA_050872285.1 Anaerotignum sp. | reverse complement strand
CTGTCCGCCAGTTCCTCGAGTGCGGCGCGGTTGAAGTATTTCCGCGGCTGATAGGGATTGGAACGGATTTTATGTATGGGCAGCTGAAAGACCACCTTATCCTTTTTCAACCGCATTTCCGAAAATTTCAAAACCTCCATATTTTTACCTCCTTTAAGACCTTGGGGCTTTGCCCCAACACCCCACCAGAGGGTAACCCTCTGGACTCTATTTGCACAAAATATTTCATATTTTGTGTGTGGGAAAGATTGATTTATCCATAACTTTCTTTTTCTACAGGATAGCACAGTATTTTTCTACTTGGAGAAAAACCGTTCCACAAAAAAAAGCCCATATCGACACAAACCGTGCCGACAAAGGCTTTTTCAGAATATTTCCTTTTAAACCAGAGGTTCTTTCTTGATTTTCCCTGCATTTCGGGGATATTTTTTCGGGGTAGGAGCGATTTTTTCGATGAACACCAATTTATGGGACAAATCGGTATGAGGAATCGCAACATCCTTAATCTCTACCAATCTGCCGCCCAGCTTTTTGAGCGCGCCCCTTGCCTGCTCGACCTCTGCCGCGGCATCGGGGCCCTTGAGTGCCGCAAGTCTGCCGCCAACCTTAATAAACGGCAGGCAATATTCCGCCAGAACGGAAAGATTTGCAACCGCGCGCGAAACGCACAAATCGAACCCTTCGCGGTACTGCGGATTCTGTCCGCCATCCTCCGCGCGGCTATGGACATATTCCACCCCATCCAGACCAAGCTGACTGCCGACCTCCTTTAAAAAGCCGATACGCTTCTGCAAGGAATCCAGCAGGGTCAGTTCGATTCCGGGGCAGGCAATTTTTACGGGAATCCCCGGAAAGCCTGCGCCTGTGCCGACATCAATCACGCGCATGCCGTCCTTCCATTCCACGCAGGGAACAAGGCTCAGGCAATCGGCAAAGTGCTTGAGCACCACCTCGCGCGGCTCGGTAATAGCGGTCAGGTTCATTTTTTCATTCCATTCCAAAAGCAGAGAAAGATAGGTCATGAACTGCTCCGTCTGTTCCTCCCCCAGAGAAACACCCATCTGTTCACAGCAATCCCTGAGCAATGCCCGATTTTCCATTTATTCCTTCCCCTCTCTTTCGATACTGAAAATTTTCCATGTGCCAAAGGCATTCGGCTCCGCCACCATACGGAAGGCAAACACCTCTCTGTCCTTTTTGCTTTTCTTTGCAACGGAAACGCGGCGGATGCCTGCGCTCTCCTCCTCCAGAAAGCAATGATATTCCTTCAAATCCTTCAAGAAGCCTTCCATTTCCTCATAGTCTACCACCTCGGCGACCTTTTCGGAAAAATAACCCATGGCTTCGTCCTTTTTTCCGCTTTCCACCGCCTGCAGAAAGGAACGGAGCGTCCCTCTCGGGTTCGGCAGGGAAACATAGGCAGGCTTATGGGTATCAAAGGCGGCATCTGTCAGGGAAAGGGTTTCCTTCGGCAGATAGAGCTTTTTCTCGCCCCGTTTCACCTGTCTTTCCTTTTCGTTCCAAGGCAGAAAAAATCCTTTCATCCCATCACCTTCCTTCTTCTATATTTTTCTTTCAATTCTTTTTCCTATTCTTTTTTAATGTCTGCGTTTCATCTGTTCCATATAAATCAACAGAACGGAAATATCCGCAGGGGATACCCCTGTAATTCTGGATGCCTGCCCTAAGTTTTCGGGGCGCACCAGATTCAGCTTCTGTCTTGCTTCCAGACGCAGGCCCTGTATGGTTTCATAATCCAGATCCATCGGCAGAAGGCGGCCCTCCAGTTTTTTGAACTGCTCGACCTGCTTTAACTGCTGGTCGATATAGCCTGCATATTTAATCTGAATATTGACCTGCTCCTGCACATCCTGCGGCAGATCGGGGCGGTCGGGGTCGATTTCCGCCAGCTTTTCATAGCTTAACTGCGGACGTTTCAGCAAATCGGAAAGGCGTGCGCCGTTTTTAAT
>JBNMGO010000204.1:0-3443 GCA_050872285.1 Anaerotignum sp. | reverse complement strand
CCATGCGGCTTGTCAGCTTGCCCTCTTCCAAGGTCAGGATTTCCAGTCCCAATGTGCCGGGCAGAACATCCTTTCCGCCTTCGTTTAAATATTCTACCGTAATGTCCTTTCGTAATGCCATAAAAAATTCCTCCTAAATATAAAATCATTTTGTTTGTTATAATTATAACAAAATAATTTATTCTAAAAAAGTCAAATCTATCGAATTTAATCTTCGATAAATCTGAACCTTCCAAAAGAAAAAAAAGGAACGCGAATTTTCTCACGTTCCCTTCATTATCATTTTCAGCTGATTTTTTTCGATTTTCCTTTTCCCTTAATGCGGAAATATTCCGACAGGGCGGCAATAAACTGCCCGTTTGTCGGCTTTTCGGTCGGCAGATAGCCTGCCACCTCGAAATAAACCTGCGGCCCGTTCTTTTTCCATACGCTTTCAATCGCGTGGCGAATGGCGCGTTCCACCTTGCTTGCGGTTGTTTTATACTGCTTGGCAATATCGGGATAAAGCCCCTTTGTGATGCCGACCAGCACATCCTGATCCTCCACTGCCATCATCACCGCTTTGCGAATAAAGTGGTACCCCTTAATGCTGGCAGAGATTCCCATGCGGCTGAGCAGAATGGAAATTTCGCTTTCCAGATCCGTAACAGGCTCTTCCTTCCGCTCCTCCGTCTTCGGCTTTGCGACCTCCTTCGCAGGCGTTTCGTGTTTCAGCATCTGGTGGATGCGCTCCATCAGAAGCTCCCCCTGAATCGGCTTTGCCATGTAATAATCTGCGCCAAGGTTGATTGCCTGCCGTACCAGCTTATCACTGTCGATTGCGGAAATGAAGATGCAGATACACGGAATTCCTTTCTTTTTGATGTTTTCCAGAACCCAGAAGCCATCCCGTTCCCCAAGCAGGATATCTGTCAGAAGCACATCAGGCTTTTTCTGCACGACTAAGTCCAGCAAAGCCACACCATTATCCGCCATACCTACAACTGTCATATCCCCCTTTCTTTCCAGACAGCGTTTCAATCGTTGCAGATAAAATCCGTCCCGATCCGCCAGTACCACCTTTGTTTTTTCCTTTTCTTTCATAAAATACACCCCAATTCTTACTTTTGTTCCTTCCGATACGGGAAGGAGGAATATGCCCTTAGGTGTGTCCCTTTATTGGAACACCCCTTTTCGTGTGTCCCTTTATTGGAACGCACTTTTTTTCCATCCTTTATTATAAAATATTTTATCAGATTTTGCCATAGCTTCTGCACAAAATACAGAAATTTTAGACCAAAAAACGCAAAAAAGAGAAGATATCGACAGAAATCGAAAAAATTTCTCATTCAAAAATTTATTTCTTCACGAAACAAAAAGGCAATTTTCCCGATTCTTCATGCTTTATGTCAGTCATTTTTCATAAAAAAACCCCATACCGCAGAGCAATGCCTGCGCGTATGAGGTCGAAAAAAATCAGAGTATGTAATTTTCTGTCTGATTCTGTCGCAGAAAATCAGAATTTCTTTCTTGTCAGGAAATCGGGAATCTTGATTTCGGATTCATAATCATAATCCAGATCCGCAAATCTTCTTGCGGCAGGGCGTGCTTCTTCCTGTGCAGGCTCTTCGGAAACCTCTTCTGTTTCCACAACACGTTCCTCTTCTCTTTCCGCTCTTTCCACTCTTTCGCCTCTTGCGGCAATGGTTTCCGCAAAGGAACGTCTGGGTGCTTCTGTGTGTGCAGCTTCATCCTCCAGACCTGTTGCGATAACGGTAACCACAACCTCGTCATTCAGTTCTTCGTTCAAAGTAGTACCGAAGATGATTTCTGCTTCGGGGTCGATAGCTTCTCTGATCGGTTCTGCCGCTTCCTCTGTTTCCATCAGACCCAGGTTCATATCGCCGCTGAAGTTAATCAGGATATGCTTTGCACCTTCGATGGTTGTTTCCAAAAGAGGGCTCTGGATTGCCATTTTCGCAGCAACCTCAGCCTTATTTTCACCGCTTGCGCGACCGATACCCATGTGTGCGATGCCTCTGTTTGCCATGATGGTTCTGACATCGGCAAAGTCCAGATTGATGACACCGGGCTTGGAAATCAGATCAGCAATGCCCTGTACGCCCTGCAGCAGAATTTCATCCGCCTTGCGGAAGGCTTCTGTCAGGGTTGTTTTCTTATCAATGATGGAAAGCAGTCTCTGGTTGGGGATGATAACCAGCGTATCTACGTTCTTTTTCAGCTCCGCAATGCCCTTTTCCGCATTGCCCATTCTCTTCTTGCCTTCAAAATTGAAGGGCTTTGTCACAACGCCGACCGTCAGGATGCCCAGTTCCTTGGAAATGGACGCAATGCGGGGAGCCGCACCTGTGCCTGTGCCGCCGCCCATGCCTGCGGTGATGAATACCATATCGGAACCACGCAAAGCCTGCGCGATATCATCCTGTGTTTCATCCACGGAACGCTGACCGATTTCGGGGTTGCCGCCTGCACCCAGACCCTTTGTCAGCTTTTCGCCAATCTGAATTTTTGTTGCGGATTTGGATTTTGCCAGAGCCTGTCCGTCTGTATTGATGGAAATGAATTCCACGCCGTCCAGACCGTCTTCAATCATTCTATCTACTGCGTTGTTGCCGCCGCCGCCAACACCGATTACTTTAATCTGCGCCATATTACTCATAGGGATATCTAATTCGAGCATGCTATAATCTCCTCCTAGGTTGTTCTCAAAATTTATCAACTTATATTATACACGAAAGAAAAGCCGATTGCCATAGCAAAAATCAGATTTCCTGCGAATTTTTGCTTTTTTTCGAGAGCCTTTTTTCGTTTTTGTCAGTTATATTCTATCATAGTATCTTTTCTCTTTTTATTCAAGCAGAAAATAACAAATTCAGCAAAAAATATTTCATTATCCCATGCCGAAGCTGTCCGCCTGCGCTTATGGTCTGTAAAGCTCAATGATATCGCTGATTTTTCCGCTCTCCTGCGTCACCATGAACAGATGCTCCGCTAAGCCTTCCATCTGCATAAGCTCCTCGACGGTCATGTTTTCCACCGTAGACGCATCCGCAAAATAGCTGACCGCGCAGGTTTCACCCAGAGGATAGGTATAATCCGTATTGCTATCCATCAGGAAATAGCCGTTCTCCGTATACCCATGCGTTTCCTCAATGCGGAATTTGCGGTGCAGGGTCAGGGTATCGGGGGCAGGGAATTCGATTGTTCCGATGAACGTACCAACCTCGTCAAAATCGGGCAGTGCCTCTGTCAGCAGCCGCGCGTCCGCCTGTTCGAGATAAAGACTGTCCGTATCCATTTCCCCATCCGTTTCCGCAGCAATCAGCCGCAGCGGCAGGGTGAAATGCTTTTCCTCCTCCCCGACAATCAGGGGCATCGCAGGGTTTTCGTCCTCCGTCAGCTCCCGATAGGCAGCATCCAACGCAAACGCCATTTCTATGCTG
>JBNMGO010000079.1:0-6209 GCA_050872285.1 Anaerotignum sp. | reverse complement strand
CGCCCCTGACGGCAATTTTATCCTATTCCGATTACATGAGCCAAAAGGACGGGCTTACGGAGGCGGAGATGCAGGAGTATTTTTCGCTGGTGCGGAAAAAAGCTGAGTTGATGAAGGGCATGACAGACCGCCTGCTGGAAGGGAGCAAGCGCAATGTGGAGCCGGTGGAAAACGGCAGACTTCTGATGGAGCAGCTTGCAGGGGAATGGGAGGAAATTCTGGAGGACAGCTTTTCCTGCGAAATTTCTCTGGAGGACTGCACCGATTTTCGGGCGGAATGGGACATGCAGGAGATTCTGCGGATTTTCGATAACCTGTCCTCTAATGTGGAAAAATATGCGGACAGTGGACACCCTGTTTTGCTGCGAGTGGACAGGACAGCGGACGCCCTGCGGATATTGCAGAAGAACGCAGTGCGGAAAACGGCACAGAATGTGGAAAGCAACCGAATCGGACTGGAGAGCATCCGCAGAATTGCCGCAGGCTATGGCGGCAATGTGACGGTTTCTTTGGACGAAAAACAATTTCAGATTGAGATTACCCTGCCGGTTGCGAAATCCTGATTTCGACGGAATATCTTTAGAATTCTTCAGAATTTCCTGCCCGATTTCTTCAGAATCCTATGCTATGATGGGTTCATCAAAGAAAAACAGGACAAAACGAAAGCGAGGAATGAATGATGGCATTAGGATTATTATTGATTTTATTTATGGCAATGAGTATCATCAGCGTGGTTGGGCTGCTGCTCCTGTTCCTTTTGAAGGGAGAAACGGCACAGAAGGTTGTGTTTTACTTTATGGCACTCTGGGGGATGTTCATCGCATGGATGACAGCGACAAGCTACCCGACCAACTACATCAAAGAGCAGGTGATTTCGTGGGGCTTTGGCGCACTGGCGGTTGCGGCGGTTCTTGTATGGCTCTGCGGCAAGGGAAAAAATGCGGCACTGACGGCAAAGCTTCTGGCGGCGGCATCTGTGGTGCTCGGCATGGCGGCACTGTTTATTGGTTGAAAACTGATTGAAAAAGATTAAAATTTCATTAGAACGGAGAAATGTGCGGGAGGATTCCTGCACATTTTTTTATAGAAAAATTTGTCAGTCTCTATCAGTTGAAATATTCTTGCGGATGAAATATAATAATGTAAACTGTAAAATCTGCGTAAAATCCACAGAAAACGGAGTTCTGTTTTTCGGAAACGGACGGTTGTATTTTTGTGAAAACAATGTCACACATTAGACAAGCCCGAAAGACACCTTCTATAGAAAGTGCATTTAATTATTCCGATTTGAATGGAGTTCTTTTATTCAAATTGAATAGAGGAATTTATGCAGTATCTTGACACTTTGGCACATTTGAGTATATACTAAACTCAGATATGTGCAGAAAAAGAATGTTACATAAAAGGTGTGAAAATAACACCGGGGAACGGCCTTTTGGAAGTGGGGTCGGGACGGAAGAAAAACGAAACAGTAAACGGGCTTTTATGGTCTGTAATTACGGAAGGGAGGAACCTATGGGGGATGATATCAAACTTCGGGTTTCAAAAATCGAAAAATCTTTTCCGGGTGTAAAGGCTTTGGATAAAATCGACTTTACAGTCAGAAAAGGGACTGTACACGCGCTGTGCGGTGAAAACGGCGCAGGCAAGTCTACATTGATGAAAATTATCAACGGGATTTATAAACCCGATGCCGGCGAAATTTTTGTGGATGAAAAATCCGTAAAAATCAAGGATCCCATTATGGCAAGATCTCTCGGGATTGCCATGATTGCACAGGAGCTGAATTATGTTCCCGAAATGTCCGTAGAGGAAAATATTTTTCTGGGACGCCTGCCTGTAGACGGCATGGGCAGGGTAAAATGGCGCGAGGTGCGCGAAAAAACCGAAAAGCTGCTGAAGGAGGAGCATCTGCCCTATAAGGCAACGGATAAGCTGAAAACGCTGACCACCTCCGATATTCAGATGCTGGAAATCATGAAGGCGATTTCCAACGATGCTTCTATCGTAGTAATGGACGAGCCTACATCTTCGATTACACAGAAGGAAGTTGAGCTTCTGTTCAAGAAAATCGAGATTCTGAAGGCAAAGGGCTGCGCGATTGTTTATATTTCTCATAAGATGGACGAGGTATTCCGCATTGCGGATGATATTACGGTATTCCGTGACGGTACGGTTGTAAAGAGCATGTGTGCGGAGGACACAAACATTGACGAGGTCATCGCGCTGATGGTAGGCCGCCGCATGGAAAACGTATATCCCAAGGAGGATATCCAGATTGGCGAGCCTTTGCTTGAGGTAAAAGACCTCAAGAGCGGTCAGCTGTTTGAGGATGTCACCTTCCATGTGGGCAAGGGTGAAATCGTTGGTTTTGCAGGTCTGGTCGGCGCAGGGCGTACGGAAGTGATGCGCTGTCTGTTCGGGCTTGACCCCATTGACGGCGGTACGGTAAAGGTACACGGCAAGGAAATCAAAATCAAACGGGTATCCGATGCGACAAAGGCAGGCATGGTTATGCTTTCGGAGGATCGCCGCCGTTACGGCATTATCCCTATGCGAAGCGTACGCGAAAATGCGAGCCTTGCGGCGTTGGAAAAATTCTTCTATGGCGGACGTGCGCATAAAAAAGAAGAAGAAGCAATGGTTACAAAATATTTTGATAAAATGAGCGTAAAAACACCCTCTCAGGAAACACCGATTCAGTCTCTTTCCGGCGGGAACCAGCAGAAGGTACTGCTGGCAAAATGGATGATGCGTGACCCTGAGGTACTGATTCTGGACGAACCCACAAGAGGGATTGACGTTGGTGCGAAATTTGAAATTTATAAACTGATGACAGAAGTGGCACAGGCAGGTAAAGCAGTTGTAATGGTTTCCTCGGAGCTGCCCGAATTGATTGGTATGTGTGACAGGATTTACGTGATGAACCAGGGGCATATTGCAGGCGAGCTGAAACGGGAGGACTTCTCTCAGGAGGCTATCATGGTTTATGCAACAGGGACACATAGCATTATTCAGGAATAAATAAAGGAGGAAATCAAAAATGAAAAACAGTAAATCAAGTCATTTGATGCAAAAATATTCCATTTTCTTTGTTCTGCTGGTATTGATTATCGTATCTTCCGTAATGAATCCCAACTTCCTGAGCAAGGGAAATATTACAAACGTAGCAGTACAGCTGGCGGTAGCAACCATTCTGGCGTATGGTGAAATGGTGCTGATTGTATCCGGTTTGCTGGACTTGTCTTCCGGTGCGGTGCTTGCGCTGGCAGGTGTATTATCCGTCAGTGCGTATAAGGCAACGGGTTCCATGGCACTGGCGTTTGCCGTTTCCATCGGCGTTGCGGTTATTTTCAACATGATTAACGCATTGTTTGTTGCAAACTTCGCATTGCCTGCGTTCATCGTAACACTGGCAACCCAGATGGCAGCCAGAGGTCTGGCACTGCTGTATACTTCCGGGCAGAATATTCTGCAGATTGGCAAATACGCTGTAGTCGGGCAGGGGAAAATCGGTCCTGTTCCCATTCCCGTTATTTTTATCGTTCTGGCAACGATTATCGTTTCGTATATTATGAACCAGACCAGACTGGGGCGTTCCTTCTATGCCATCGGCGGCAATGAAGAAGCATCCATCGCATCCGGTATCAATGTTGTAAAATCCAAATATATGGCATTCCTGATTAACGGTGTTCTGGTCGGGATTGCCGGCGTACTGTTCATGGCGCGTGTAAACGCAGGTCTGCCCAACGGTGCGGTAGGCTACGAAATGGAAGGTCTGACAGCTGCCATCGTCGGCGGTACAAGCTTCTCCGGCGGTGTTGGTACCACTTCCGGTTCCTTAATCGGTTCCTTCATCATCGGCTGCCTGAACAACATCATGAACCTGCAGGGCGTAGACTCCTATATCCAGCAGGTGGTTAAGGGTATCATCATCGTAGCTGCGGTTCTGTATGATATCAACTTCAAGAACAAAAAAGCACCTAAGGTGATCCTGCAGAAAAAGGACGAAAAGAAGGAGCCTGCGGCAAAGGCATAACCCAATGATACGGCTTTCATTTGATTGATCAAATGCAGATAAAGCAAAAAGGTTCTCAAAAGGTAATTTTAAGAAGAAAGGGAGAGAGTAAAATGAAGAAGTATTTAGCAGCATTTATGGCACTGGCTATGGCGGCAACTGCTCTGACAGGCTGCGGCGGCGGAGATTCCGCAGACAACGGCGGCGATAAGAAGGATGGCACCTACAAGGTAGCTTATATCGCAAGAGCACAGTCTGACTCCTTTGCGGCATGGCTGGCAAACGAAATGGTAGCAGCAGCAGATAAGTATGACGATATCGAACTGAAGGTATTCGATGGTCAGGCTGACGACGCAAAAGAAAACGCTGCAATCGAAAACGCAATCGCAAACGGCTACGATGCAATCATCGTTCAGCCCAACAACGGCGAAGCACAGAGACCCTACGTTGAAAAAATCGTAGAAGCAGGTCTGGTTGCAATCACAACAAACTCCAGAATCGAAGGCATTGACGGTGCATCCTCTGTCGATGCTGACCCTTACAACCAGGCACAGGTTAACGCTGAACTGGCACTGACACAGGTTCCCGAAAATGCAAAAGTAGTTGTTCTGAAAGGGCCCTCCGGCAACTTCCACGCTGACCAGAGACGTATCGCATGGCAGGAAGTATTCTTTGACCAGAGACCTGACGTTCAGATTGTAGGCGAAGACTTCGCAAACTGGAACAAGGACGAAGCTATGGCTCTGATGGAAGACTGGACAACAGCACACGGCAAAATTGACGCAGTTATCTCCATGAACGATAACATGGCAGCAGGTGCTCTGGAAGTTGTAAAAGGCAACCCCACTTACAAGGATATGCTGGTATACGGCGTTGACGGTACCGCAGAAGCTTGCCTGCTGATTCAGGATGGCTCCATGACATCCACATGCCCGCAGTCCGCAATCGACCTGGCTGCTCTGAACCTTGACACAGTACACAAGCTGCTGACAGGCGAAGAAACACAGATTGACACAGATATCGACGAAGTTCTGATTACTGCTGACAACGTAGATGAATACGTTGAAATGTACAAAAAGAACGGTCAGATTACAGAATAATAGAAGATAAATCTGTTTTTCGTGATTGATTTGTAAATATGAGGTATCATTTTCGGGTTTTCCGAGAGTGATACCTCTATTTTTTTCATGAAAAACTGTATTTTGGAAGGTGCGTAATTCTTGCATAATTCCGTCGATACTGTTATCATAAAGGGGAGAACGTCCTGAAAGAGAGGTTCCCGAGAATTGATAAAACTGTATTTCAATAAAGCGAAAGCGAGGAGATAAAAGATGAAAAACAGAGCAGCTTATATGGTTGGATTGAACAAAATGGAAATCAGAGAAACCCCCGTTCCCGAACCCAAGGCGGGCGAGGTTCTGGTGAAGATTGAATATGTTGGGATTTGCGGTTCCGATGTGCATTATTTCAAGGACGGCAGATGCGGCGACTTCGTGGTTGACGGCGAACTGATGCTGGGCCATGAAGCTGGCGGCGTGGTAGAAAAGCTGGGCGAAGGCGTAACCAGCCTGAAGGTTGGCGATAAGGTTGCATTGGAACCCGGTATCACCTGCGGTCACTGCGAATTCTGTAAATCCGGCAGATATAACCTGTGTCCCGATGTTGTTTTCCTGGCAACCCCTCCCGTACAGGGCTGTAATGAGGACTATATTGCATTCCCTGCGGACATGTGCTTCAAGCTGCCCGAAGGGATGTCCACAAAGGAAGGCGCACTGATTGAGCCCTTCTCCGTTGGTCTGCACGCAGCACACCAGGGCAAGGTTGGCATGGGCGACCAGTGCATTATCCTTGGCTCCGGCTGCATTGGTCTGATGACACTGCTGGCTTGCAAGGCTTGCGGCGCAACTGACATCACAGTGGTAGACATGGCGCAGAAACGTCTGGACTATGCAATGAAGCTGGGCGCAACCAGAGTGATCAATGCAAAGGAAAAGGATGTGCTGAAGGAAGTAGAAGCCTTCACAAACGGCGTTGGCATTGAAAAGGTATTTGAAACAGCAGGCTCTCCCGTTACCATTGCACAGACACCTTATCTGGTAAAGAAGGGCGGCACGATTACATTGGTAGGTATGGCGGCTGACCCCGAAGTAAAATTCAACTTCGGTCAGATTATGGCGAAGGAAGCAAGAAT
>JBNMGO010000096.1:0-5614 GCA_050872285.1 Anaerotignum sp. | reverse complement strand
TTAAAAAAACATATCATAAATTACTTTAATAAACAGCAGTACGATTACCACAATCAGCATCTTGCGGATAACTGCCGCGCCTTTTTTTATGGCAACCCCTGCGCCTGCATAATTGCCGCAGATATTCAGCACTGCCGCAGGAATCGCAACCTTCCAATATACCGTTCCTGCCAGAATATACACTGCCAGAGAAGCACAGTTGGACGCAAGGTTCAGAAACTTTGCGTTTCCTGTCGCTGTCCGCATATCGTATTTCAGAATCAGGCAGAACGCAATCAGCGCGAATGTGCCTGTCCCCGGGCCGAAGAGTCCGTCATACAGTCCAATCAGACCACCAATCAGAACGGCAAGGGTGAATTTTTTTCGTCTGCTGAATTGGTCGGAATGGTCATCGTTGCCCATATTTTTGTTGATGAGCGTAATCACTGCCGCAACGGGCAGAATCACAAGCAGCATCGTTTTCAGTGTATGCTCATCCAGAACCAGTACGATTTTTGCCGCCAAAGCGGAGCAGACAAACGCCCCTGCCGCCGCCAAAAGTCCCACAGGGATATCCACCATCTTGTTGCGGTAATACCGCAGGGTGGCGATGGAAGTGCCGCAGGCAGCCGCAAATTTATTGCAGGCATAAACCATGTGTACAGGCAGTCCGCTGATAAGGTAGGCAGGAATGGTAATCAGTCCGCCGCCTCCTGCAATGGCATCCAGAAAGCCTGCCAGAAAGCTTGCAAGCATCAGAAAAACAAAGCTTTGCGTAGAAATAATCAGGTGTAGCATGTTTCATTCCTCTTTTGTAAATTTTTTTGAATCAGGCTTCGTTTGCCTTTGTGGTTACGGTTTTTGTGGAAACGCCGTCAAGCATCCCCAGCTTGCCGGAAAGCGCGCTTGTCACGCTGCCGGGTGCATCCATCACAATGCAGATGATGGAAACCCTGCGTTCCCGGTAGGGAATCCCCATGCGCCCCACGATGTAGCTGCCGTATTCATGCAGCAGGTCATTTACTGCCGCCGCCTGTTCTGTGTCCTCAATGATAATGCTGATAACGGAAATGCGATTTTCCATAGTTTTTCCTCCTTATTTTCATGAATCCTTATCCGAAATGATACGCCGAAGCCTTCGCTCGGTCACTACCTAGAAGGATAACAAATCTGCCGCCGCTTTGCAAGGAAAAACCATCCTTTCGCCGCCATATAACAGCCATAATCAGAAAAACTTATCCTACTGATAAAAAATCCTTATCTTTTTTGGAAAATCTGCTATCATACGGCAAAAATCCCCTTTATTTTTCTCTGTTTCTATGCCGTTGTTTTGGTTGTATTACCATTTTTTTTCGTTTAAAATAAAACTAGCGGAAAAAATTCTGCGGACTACAAAATAATACGGTTTGTTTTTTATACATAAGGAGGCACATCATGGGCGGCTTTTTTGGCGTAACAAGTAAAAATGACTGCGTTCTGGATATTTTCTTCGGCGTAGATTATCACTCCCATCTAGGCACAAAAAAAGGCGGTATGGCACTTCACAGTAAGGAAAAGGGCTTTCAGAGAGAAATCCATAACATTGAAAACACACCCTTCCGTACAAAATTCGAGAATGATTTGTATGAATTTGAGGGCTGCGTTTCCGGGATCGGCTGTATCAGCGACAACGACCCTCAGCCCCTGCTTGTGCGTTCCCATCTGGGCACCTACGCCATTACAACCATCGGCGCAATCATCAATGCAGAGGAACTGATGCAGGTGGAATTTGCAAGAGGGCATCAGTTTATGTCCCGTTCCACGGGCAATGTAAACGAAACCGAACTGGTTGCCAGCCTGATTAACCAGAAGGACGATCTGATCAGCGGCATCAAATACGCGCAGGAGGCAATCCAGGGCTCCGTCACCCTTCTGATTCTGACAGAGGATGATGCAATCATCGCCGCAAGAGATAAGCTGGGCAGACTGCCCGTGCTGATTGGGAAGGATGAGGTCGGCTATGCCGTTTCCTTTGAATCCTTCGCCTATCAGAAACTGGGCTATGAAAAGGAATATGAGCTTGGTCCCGGCGAAATCGTAAAAATCACCCCCGAAGGCTATAAAACCTTACAGCCTGCCGGCGAGGATATGAAAATCTGCGCCTTCCTCTGGAGCTATTACGGCTATCCCAACTCCAACTATGAAGGCGTAAACGTAGAAGTGATGCGTTATAAAAACGGCGAAATCATGGCAAGAGATGAAGCCGCAAGAGGGACACTTCCTGAGGTCGATTATGTAGCCGGCATCCCTGATTCCGGTGTGCCCCATGCCATGGGCTATGCGCAGGAAAGCGGCTATACCTATGCGCGTCCCTTCGTAAAATATACCCCGACATGGCCCCGTTCCTTCACCCCCGCGAGCCAGAAAATCAGAAACCGCGTGGCGAAGATGAAACAGATTCCCGTACCCGAGCTGATTGAAGGCAAGGGACTGCTCTTCGTGGATGACTCCATTGTCCGCGGCACACAGCTTGGCGAAACCGTTGAATTCCTTTACAGCGCCCATGCAAAAGAGGTTCACATGCGTTCTGCCTGTCCTCCCATCATGTATGGCTGCAAATATCTGAACTTCACAAGCAAGAGCAGCGAGGATGACCTGCTTGCGCGTCGCATCATTCATGAACTGGAAGGTTTGCAGGGGGATGAGCATCTGGAAGAATATGCCGATGCCTCCACAGAAAGAGGGCAGTGCATGCTGAAGCGCATCTGCGAAAAGCTTGGCTTTGCCTCTCTTGGGTTCCAGTCTCTGGATGGTTTGCTGGAAGCAATCGGTCTGCCCAGAGAAAAGGTCTGCACCTATTGCTGGAACGGCAAGGAATAATTTAAAAAGCATAATAAAAACAACCGAAAGATAAAAAGAAAGCTGAGAATCGTTAGATTCTCAGCTTTTTTAGTGTCATGAATTTTAATTCAATCCGCATCTGAAAGACGCTCGTCTACCTGCTGCGGACTTGGGGGGGGGGTTACGAATTTGCGTACCGTCCGCTCCAATGTCGCCAGATCAAGCGGCTTGGAGATATGTGCATCCATCCCTGCCGCCAGACAATCGCGGATATCCTCCGCAAAGGCGTTTGCTGTCATCGCAATGATGGGGATGGTCTGCCCCAGAGGGTTTTTGCCGCTGCGGATGGCAACCGTTGCGTCCAGTCCGTTCATGTTCGGCATCTGTACGTCCATCAGGATGGCGGCATATTTGCCCGGCTCCGTATCGCGGAACGCCTCTACAAGCTGTTCCCCATCGGGATAAATATCACAGGATGCACCGTGCATTTCCAGCAGTGCCTCCAGAATTTCCGCATTGAGTGTGTTGTCCTCCGCCGCAAGGAACCGCAGCCCCTTCAGCACCGAGCCGCCGTTTTTCTCCTCCTCTGCATCCGTGTGGTAAAGATGGTCGATGGAGCGCAGGAGATTTGCGCGGAAGAAGGGACGGGAAACAACGGCATCTGCGCCGCTCTGCGCCAGAATCTTCTGGATTTCCTCCGTCTGCACATAATCTACGCAGAAAATCAGCGCAATATCTGTGGTTGCTTCGCGCAGGTGTTTGATTTCTTCCGCAAGCGCGGGCGTGTATACATTTTCCCCGAACAGAATCAGGTCGATGGATTCCGTATGCAGAAGGGAAAGGGCTTCCTCCTCCGTCTCGGCGAAAAGCAGCTTCGTATCTGTTTCCTGCAGGGATGCGCGGATGTTGTGCGCCAGTGTTTGGTTGTCGGAAAGCACCAGAATGGTATCCATGCCGATATCGTGGCTGACCTCCGTATCAATCTGCAGGGAAAGCATAATTTCAAAGCGGCTGCCCTTGTTCACCTCACTCGTGACGGAAATTGTGCCGCCCATCAGGTCTATAATGCTCTTTGTGATTGCCATGCCAAGCCCTGTCCCCTGCACCTTGTTCGTGGTGGAGCTTTCCGCTCTTGTGAATGGCTCAAAAATATGCTCTAAGAACGCAGGCTCCATGCCGTAGCCCGTATCGCTTACGGTGATGCGGAATTTCGCAGAATCGGGCGTGTCGCTTGCCAGCTCCGCCATATCCAGTGTGACTGAGCCGCCGTAGGGCGTGTATTTCGTCGCATTGGAAAGCAGATTCAGGAACAGCTGCCGCAGCCTTGTCCCGTCTGTAATCAGGTATTCATGCACAATCTCGTGCATGTAAATATAAAAATTCTGTCGTTTCTGGTTCGTTTGTGAACGAATCACGCTGTCCACCAGCCAGATCTGCTCCGCAAGGCTCACCGGCTCGTGGTTGAGCGCAACCCCGCTCGATTCAATCTTGCTCATATCCAGCACGTCATTGATAAGGCTCAGCAGATGGCGGCTCGAAAGCTGCACCTTATGGATATAGGTGTTCAGCTTATCGGATAAATCCGGCTCATTCGCCATCAGGTTCGTAATGCCGACAATGGCGTTCATGGGCGTGCGGATATCGTGCGACATATTGGAAAGGAAGTCGCTTTTTGCCTTGTTTGCCTGTTCGGCATTCTGCACCGCCTCGGAAAGCTCCGCGTTTTTGCGGTCAAGCACCTCGTTCATCTCCGTAAGTGTCTGGCTGACGGCGCGTTCCGCCGCAATCTCCTGTTTCTGCTTCATCCGCAGCAGCAGGAACACAAGCCCTGCACACAGAATCACAAGCACAACCGCAAAGCCCAGAATCAGTTCAATCGTGGTGTTAATCAGCTCTACCGTATTCGTTGCAACGGCGGCAGAGGGCACAAGGAATAGAATCGTCCATTCCGCATGATCCATCTGATAAAGCGCATAGTAATATTCCGTGCCGTCCAGAACGGCGTTGGAATATGCCTGATGCTTGCTTTCCAATACCCGTTTGGTATATTGGAAGGAATTTTTATGTAAATATTCCATGTTTTCCAGAACGGAATAGACATTATGCCCCTTGATGATATCCGCATTGCTGCTGCGGAACATCTTTGTCCCGGCATCATCCACCACATAAACGCTGCTTTTGCCGTTATAGGCGGAGCAGTCGAAATAGGGGGTCAGCGCGTCCATGTTCTTGGAAAACCCGTAATACTGAATGGTAACGGTTTTCTCCCCAACCTGCATGGAAAGCGGCGTATCCAGACGCTTCAGAAAGACCATCCGCGTGTCCGCCGTTGTCATCTGGTTGGTGATAAAGCTGATGCGTTCCGGGTGATCCAGAAGATAGCTCATTTCGTTCAGAGAGCCCTGTAAGCCGTCCTGTGTATAGTACCGCCCCAGGTTGTCGGTCACAATCAGATTCGTTTCGGAATCCTCCAGTCGGTCCAGCTGCAGCAGCTGCTGCAGAAAGGCAGTCATTTCCTCCTCTGTCTGCGGCTTCGCATGCTTCAGATAGTTGGATTGAATTTCCACAGTTTCCCATTGGTTTTCCACCACATCCTCAAGCCCGGAGAAAAGCTGCATCGTCACCTCGCGCATCTGGCTGAGCCGCTCGTGATACAGCACATCGGTGATGTAGTTGCCGTAGAATTTCAAAAAAGTACCTGCTGTTGCTGCAATGACAAGAAGAGATATGACAAAAACCAGAAGCAGCTGCTTCCCTGTATTCATTTTTTTTGGTATATCTGTTCCTGTAAATTTCATTTATCTTTCGTACTCCC
>JBNMGO010000030.1:0-8920 GCA_050872285.1 Anaerotignum sp. | reverse complement strand
GACGCGGAGATTTACGAGGTGCAGATTGATAACCCTGTGCAGGAGCAGAATGGCGTACGCGTGGAGCTGAAAGGGTTTTATTGCGAAAACAATATGCTCAAAGGGGATTTTGTATTCACAGGAGAAGGTCTGCCGATGGCAGAAGATGAGGAAGATGGTACGACAAAAGATATGATTGATGACGAATTTATGGAAAAATATCAGGTTACCTATTATTATGGGGAGAAAAACAGGGAAATCAGTTTTTCCAGTTACGGTCGGCTGACAGAGGATGGGAAAGTGCGAAGGTACACCATGAACTGCTCGGAACGGCTTTACCTGAAGGATGGCTGTTATGACTACGCGTTTTCGATTAAAGGTTTTGATGAGAAAATTCCTTTGAAGGTCGTGAAGGCGAAAACAACGGAAAACCCTGAAGACCTTGGGTATTCGGTAACGAAAAACGGTACATCCTTAATTGCGAAAGCCAATCTGGATGGGGATACCATTCAGTTGGAATATTATCAGATTCCCTCTGCTGAGGTAAAACAGGCAATGGAGGATTATTACCAAACGGGAATTGTCCTTTGTCCGTATCGGTTTGCGCCTTTAGAGGACTATGTGTATATTCAAAATGCGGCAGGAGAACGAATGCGGGGACATTTGGAATCGTTGGAAAACGGCGGAAGGTATACGTTAAAGGGAACGGAAAAGGATTTTCCTCTGACACTGCACCATACATCTTATACAGGAACAGACAGAGAAAAACAAGAGGTTGAAATTCCGCTGACAGAAGGGGCGGAGCTGCCGCAGGTGAAATTCCATTACGGAACAGTTGAATTTTTATCCGCTATGCAGGAGGATGTCATCTGGGAGGATGAGGATTCCGAACGGACGGAGGAGGCAACAAAGGTGACGGTGAGATACAAAACGGTGCCTGCAAAGGGAATCCGAAAGATGTACGCGGTCAATCTGGACTATGGCGATGAAGAGCAGGAATTTGAACGCATACCGAATGACAGCAGCGAAGAGGAAAAGAATGGAATTTTAGTGCAGGAGGATATTTTCTATTTGCCGAGAGAAAAACGGGAGAATATCACCCTTACGTTGAAAAACCCTTCCTATTGGGTTGGCGGCTCCTATGATGTGGTGATTGAAAAGCCGCAGAACAAGAAATAAATGATAAACAGAGAAGGAGAAGAAGGATTTGCGTGCAGATTCTTCTTCTTTTTTATGGAAAAGCTAAAAATATCTTTCAAAATTGCATATACAATGGTATACTATTAACATCTATACATCTGTAAAAAAATAGCCGAAGGTTTTTAGAATAGGAGGCTGGTCAGTATGGCAGCAAAATTAGAAAACGAATATGGCGTTATCAGTATTGACCGTGAAGTGATTGCACGGATTGCAGGCTATGCGGCGATTGAATGTTACGGCATTGTCGGCATGGCTGCGAAAAACGTGAAGGATGGCTTGGTGCAGCTTTTGAAGCTGGAAAGCCTGACAAAGGGAATCAAAATGCGGATTGACGCAAATAAGGTAAGTATCGACCTGCATATCATTGTGGAATACGGTACCAATATTTCCGCCATTGCAGATAATATCATCAGCACTGTGAAATATTCCGTGGAAGAATTTACAGGGGTTGAAGTGGAGGATGTAAATATTTTTGTTGACGGCGTAAGGGTCGACAACTGAGCAAGAGGAGGAACTATTGGTGAGCAGTACAACGAAATTGAATGGTGTTCGCTTAGGCAGAATGATGGTTGCCGGGGCGAATGAATTGGCATCAAATAAACAGCTGGTAGACGCAATGAACGTATTCCCCGTACCCGATGGGGATACCGGCACAAATATGTCCCTGACCGTCATGGCGGCAGCGAGAGAAGCGGAAAAGAAGGGTTCTTTGCAGGTTGCGGATATCGCAAAGGCGGCATCCGGCGGTGCTTTGCGCGGCGCAAGAGGGAACTCCGGCGTTATCACCTCTCAGCTGTTCCGTGGCTTTGCAAAGGGTATGGAAGGCATGGAAGAAGCAGGCGTAAAGGAATTGGCTGCGGCGGCAGAGCAGGCAGTCAAGACGGCATATAAAGCGGTGATGAAGCCGAAGGAAGGCACGATTCTGACCGTTGCAAGAGGCTGTGCGGAAGCGGCAGTCAGACTGGCGGAGGAAACAGACGAAATCGAAGTGTTCCTGAAAGGCATCATTGAGGACGGACATAAGGTTCTGGCACAGACACCCGAAATGCTGCCCGTATTGAAGCAGGCAGGCGTTGTGGACGCAGGCGGCAGAGGTCTGCTGTATATTCTGGAAGGCGCATTGAAGCAGCTGGGCGGCGATTTGCCCGTAACCTTGCAGGACGGACAGAACACAACAGCCGTACCCGAAACAAATTTTGCTTCTCTGGCTTCTGTGGAAAACGAAAGCATCACCTTTGGCTACTGCACAGAATTTTTCATCAATGTAGACCATCCCGATGAAGCCGTAACCACAGGCTTGAAGGCTTATCTGGGGACGATTGGGGATTCCATTGTCTGCGTTGCGGATGATGATATCATCAAAATCCATGTACACACAGACCATCCCGGTCTGGCAATCGAAAAGGCGTTGACCATCGGCAGTCTGAGCGGCTTGAAGATTGACAACATGAGAGAACAGCATACAAATAAAATCAATTTCGGCGCAGAAGCACCCAAGGCAGAAGCACCCAAGACGGAGGAACCCAAGGCAGAACAGCCGAAGAAGGATGTCGGCTTTGTTTCCATTTCCGCAGGCGAAGGGCTGACGAAGATTTTCAAAAACCTTGGCGTGGATGAGGTCATCGAGGGCGGACAGACCATGAACCCCAGCACAGAGGATATCCTCAATGCGGTGGATAAAATCAATGCAGACCATATCTTCATTCTGCCGAATAATAAGAACATCATTCTGGCGGCAGAGCAGGCGGCAAAGCTGAGTGAGGAGAAAAAGCTGCACGTCATTCCGACTCGTTCCGTTCCCGAGGGCATCAGTGCCATGTTCTGCTATGAGCATGACGCAGATCCCGATGAAATGGAAGCGGCAATGAAGGATGCCATCCAGCAGGTGGATACCGCAACCGTAACCTATGCGGTCAGAGATACTTCCATCGGCGATAAGGAAATCAAGGAAGGCAATATCCTTGGCATGCTGAATGATGAAATTGAGGTAGTCGCAGAGGATGTGATGGAAGGCACGAAGGAGCTTTTGCGTAATGCCATCACAGAGGACAGCGAGGTTGTCGGCATCTATTACGGCGCGGACGCAACAGAGGAAAGCGCAAATGAACTGGCTGCCTTCATCGAGGAAGAATTCCCCGATTGCGAGGTAGAGGTGCAGAACGGCGGTCAGCCTTTGTATTACTACATCATTTCCGTAGAATAAAAACAGAAAATTAAACGGGGAGAAATCTTTGCGGATTCTCCCTGTTTCTTTATCAAAAAGAAGGGAGGTGTGTCCCGTGCGAGGACAGGATGCGGTTTCCGCGCTCAAGGGCGTTGGCGAGCAGAGAGAAAAAAAGCTGCAGAAGCTGGGCATTGTGACAGTGGAGGATTTGCTGACGCATTACCCCAGAGAATATAAGGACAGAAGCGAAATTCTGAAAATTGCAGACCTGCCGATGGATACGCCTGCTACCTTTCTGGCACAGATTAAGGAAGAAGGGCAGAACAGCCGCCACGGCAGACTTGTCTATACCAGAATGAAGGTTTATGACGAAACGGGTGCGGTCGGGGTGCTGTGGTATAATCAGCCCTATATGAAAAACAGCCTGAAAATCGGCGAGTGGTATCTTTTTTCCGGTAAGCTGCAAAAAAAATACGGTAGAACCGAGGTGGTTTCTCCCGAATGTGAGCGAATCGGGGAGAATTTCGCAGGCGGACGCATCATCCCCGTTTATCCTTCCGTAGAAGGACTTTCGCAGAAAATGCTCCGCAATCTCATGGAAGAAGCCCTGAAGGAAATGAGCGGCGGCATGCAGGAAGAACTGCCCCTCTGGCTCAGAAAGGAATATCATCTGGCGGAACGCAATTTTGCGATTGAAAACATTCATTTCCCAAAAACGGAGCAGGGTTTTTATGATGCCAGACGGCGACTTGTTTTTGAGGAACTCTTCCTTTTGCAGACGGCGCTCTATCAGCTGAAAAGCACCATTGCCGAACAGGGCGAAGGGATTCGGCTGAAAAAGAAAAAAGTCCTGAAGGACGGCGAGGCACTTCTGCCGTTTTCCCTGACAGGCGCACAGAAGCGCGTGCTTGCGGAAATCGAGAAGGACATGACCTCGGGCAAAATCATGAACCGTCTGGTGCAGGGGGATGTCGGCAGCGGCAAAACGGCGGTGGCAATGCTTGCGGCATATTGGGTAATCCGGAACGGCTATCAGGCGGCAATGATGGCACCGACAGAGGTTCTGGCGAGACAGCATGAAGCATCCTTCCGCGAGATTCTGGAACCGGCTGGGATTACGGTTGTGCTGCTGACGGGCAGCCTGACAGTGAAGGAAAAACGGGAGCGTCTGGCGCAGGTTGCCGACGGCACGGCGCAGATGATTATCGGCACGCATGCAGTCATTCAGAAGGGTGTGGAATTTCAGAAGCTTGGCTTGGCAATTACGGATGAACAGCACCGCTTTGGTGTCCGCCAGAGAAGCACCTTGGCGGAAAAGGGCGAAAACGTGCATACCCTCGTTATGACGGCAACGCCCATTCCGCGCACATTGGCTTTGATTCTGTATGGGGATTTGGATATTTCCATCATTGACGAATTGCCGCCCGGCAGGCAGAAAATTGATACCTCCGCGGTGGACAGCAGATATCATCCGCGCATTTATGCCTTTATCGAAAAGCACGTTGCGGCAGGTAGACAGGCGTATGTTATCTGCCCGATGATTGAGGAAAATGAGAAATTAGAGGTGCAGTCCGTTCTGGAATATACGGAGGAACTGACGGAGGCGCTGCCGCATTGCCGCGTTGCTTGCGTCCATGGGAAAATGAAGGCGAAGGAAAAGCAGGCAGTCATGGACAGCTTTGCGGCAGGGGAGATTGATGTTCTGGTTTCCACAACGGTGATTGGCATCAATGTGCCGAATGCAACGATTATGCTGATTGAAAATGCAGAACGCTTCGGACTGGCACAGCTGCATCAGCTCAGAGGACGCGTTGGGCGTGGTGCGGAAAAATCGTATTGTATTCTTGTGAGCGACACAAAAACAAAGGTCGCAAAAGAGCGCATGAAAACTATGACGGAATCGGAGGACGGTTTTGTTATTTCCGAAAAGGATTTGAAGCTGCGCGGCCCCGGGGAATTTTTCGGCATCCGTCAGCATGGTCTGCCTGAGTTGAAAATTGCAGACCTTTATCGGGATTTGCCGATTCTAAAGGAAGCGCAGGCGGCAGCAGCAGAGCTTCTCAAGAAGGACAGAGCGTTGGCAGCGGCGGAGCATCAGCCCCTGAAAGCGCGAATTGCGGGATATCTGGACGGAAAGCGTCTGGAAATGTGAGTTTTTCTGTGTTTTTTCTCTTTTTGGTTGTCAACTGAAAATTTTTTTGCTATACTCTAAACGATATCATGTAAAATCAGGTTTTTTGGGTGGTGCAGACAGTATGCGTGTCATCGCAGGAGCAGCAAAGGGTCATAATCTGCAAACCATCGAAGGGCTGGCAACCAGACCCACGACGGACAGAATTAAGGAAACCCTCTTTAATATCATAGCGTTTGATTTGCCCGAGGCAAGCTTTCTGGATTTATTTTCCGGCAGCGGTGCGATTGGGATTGAGGCACTTTCCAGAGGAGCGGCGGAGGCTGTTTTTGTGGAAAATGCGGCAGAATGTCAGAAGGTCATTCAGGCAAACCTTGTGCATACCAAACTACAGGAAAAAGCAAGACTTATGCAGGCGGATGTGCTTTCCGCACTGGACAGGCTTGCGGCGGAAGGAAAAAAATTCGACATTATTTTCATGGATCCGCCCTATGAAGCAGGGCTGTATACGCCTGTGCTGGAAAGGGTTGCGGAAAACGGTCTGTTAAAGAAGGAGGGCTACCTCATCGCGGAGGGTTCCTCGCAGATTGCGCTTACGCTCCCGAAGGGCATGAAAATTTTGCGTGAAAAGGTGTACAAGACAACAACCCTGACGTTCCTGTGCGCGGAGGAAGAAAACGTATGAAAAAAGCAATTTATGCAGGCAGCTTTGATCCTGTTACCTTAGGGCATATGGATATTATCAAAAGAGCCGCAACGTTATTTGACTGCCTTGTGGTGGCAGTGTTGGAAAACCCCAACAAAAAATCTCTTTTCACCGTTGAGGAGAGAAAACACCATCTGGAATTGGCAACAAAGCATATCGAAAACGTAGAGGTCGCTTCCTTTCAGGGGCTTCTGGTGGATTTTGCAAAGGAAATCGGCGCGAATATCGCAGTCAGAGGGTTGCGAAACACGCTGGATTTTTCCGCGGAATATCCGATGTTTCTGATTAACCGCAAGCTGTATGATCAAATCGAAACGGTTTATCTGGCTGCGGATGAGGAGCATCTTGCCTTGAGCTCCACGAATGTGAAGGAAGTTGCTGTGTTTGGCGGAGATATCAGCTTTATGGTACCCGCTGAGATTAAACCTTTTATTATAGAAAAATATCAGAAGTGAGGGAGATAGAATGGATTCTGTATTGCAGTTATTAGATGAATTGGAAGACGTTATGGACAGCAGCAAGGCTGTGCCGTTCAGCAGTAAGGTTACTGTGAATAAAGAGGAAATTTACGATATTATCAGCGAAATCCGCATGAAGCTGCCCAATGAGCTGAAGCAGTCCAAATGGGTCATCGAAGAAAGAAATAAAATTCTGATTGATGCACAGAGAGAAGCGGATGAAATCGTAAAAAATGCAGAGGACCGTATGGTGCGCCTGGTGGATGAAAACGAGGTCACAAAGAAAGCCTATGAACAGGCGGCGGCAATCATTGATTCTGCAAAGAAAACCTCCAAGGATATGCGTCTGGGCGCAATGGAATATGCAGAAAGCGTGCTGGCGGATGCAGAAGGCAAGCTGAAGGAACTGAAATCCGTTGTTTACAGCGAAAGCATCAAAACAGACGATTACTTTGCACAGACACTGGATGTCCTTGCGGAAAACATTCAGGAACTGCGTATGGGCAAATAATTTCCCTTATCCTCTGCGAAAAGCTGCATAGCAAAGCACTGCGAGGAAAAACAGGCTTGGCAAAAGCCAGAGAAAAGAGAGTGTAAAAGAGGTTTCTGTGAGCGAAAAAAACACAGGAACTTCTTTTTGTGCGTATGACGAAAAAATCGGATAGAGTAAAAAGAAAGAAAGACTGCTGAAAAGGGCGTTTGTGCATTTCCCCTTGACGTAGTCTTTTTTTGATATGGGCACGGCGGCAAGCACGCCGAAGGTCTGCCCCAGAATGGAAAGACCGCCGAAGGAAACAAGAAATGCGACAAGCGTCAGCCGTAGCCGAAGTGCATCGGGAGTGCGGCTCAAGAGATACGCCCCGTTTGTCATTTCCAGAATCCCGCTGCAAAAGCCGCGCAGTGTTTCCATGGAAAGAGGCAGAAAAAACAGCAGACGGGAGAGCAGAGAAAACAGCCGCGCCTGCTCCATTGCCGCAGAAAGCACCGCAAATAAAATCAGATAACCGCCAATCAGCAGAATGGTTCGCAGCGCATCCGCAACGGAAGCGGAAAGCACCTCTGTCAGAGATGGAGCGGAAGAAGGAGAAACAGACGGAAAGGCAGGCACGGATTTTTCCCTGCGAAAGAGGATGCCCGTAGCGACTGCGCCCAGAAAGGCGGAGAGCCAGAGCAGATACCCAAAGGCAGGCATGCCGAAAAAGCCAACGCCAACCGTGCCAATCAGAAACAAAGGCCCGGGACAGTTGGAAAAGGCAAGCAGCTGCTGTGCATCCGCGAGAGAAAGCTGCTTCTGTTCATAAAGCTGCGCGGTCAGCTTTGCGCCCATGGGGTAGCCGGAGAGAAAGCCGAAAAAGAAGGGGAAGGCGGCAATGCCCGGCAGGCGGAACAAGGGCTGCATCAGGGGATGCAGAATTGCACCCATCCGCTGCGCAGCGCCGATACGCAGAAGAATACCGCAGGCAGCCAGAAACGGAAACAGGGACGGGAATACCTTCGTGAGCCAGAGCTGCACCCCTTCCGCGGAGGCGGCAAGCATTTCTTCGGGAAAGCGGAGAAGGGCAAAAATCAGAAAGCAGGCACAGCCGCCCAAAAGCAAAGAACCCTTTTTCATGCAATCCCTCCCATAAAATAAAAAGCCGAGGAAATTTGAATTCTTCGGCTTTTCCTGTTTGATTTTATTTTATGCTACTACCTGTCAGAGAATGACAAGGGGTTTCGTGAAATCCTGATTCGGCGCGCGGTAAATTGGGTTGGGGTACGCCAGGGCGTGCAAATCCGTTGCTGTTTTTTCCAGCGCAAGCATGGCAAGCCCGTCCTCGTTCAGAAGTTCGGGGGCTTTTTTCAGATTCGTCAGAACGGGGCATTTTGCCTGCTCCGTCAAATCCGCAAGAATGTCGGAATGGTCTTTCTGGAACCCAAGCACGCGTACATAGGGCATTTTCGGCAGATTGAGGAAATAGGAAACCTCCGATTCTTTGATATCCAGAAGAATATGAAGCAGAATCCGCTGAATTTTCGTGCGTGTGTAGCGTTTTGTCTTGATGAAATCCATCACTTCCTCGAAGGAATAGCAGCTGTCGATGGAATGAAGGATTCGGTTTTCCAGACCTTCCGTTACCTCTGCAATTTCCCTCAGCTCCTCAATAGAAGTGGTACGCAGCTTATAATGCAGGGCAGGCATCAGCGCATCCCAGAAAACGGGCGCCGTGCCGATGGAAAGTGCTTTATTATAGAGGTCATACGTATTTTCGGGCAGATGCAGCATGGCTTCGGTGCTGTTT
>JBNMGO010000063.1:0-6687 GCA_050872285.1 Anaerotignum sp. | reverse complement strand
CTTGCGCCCATGGCAGGCGTGACGGATTTACCCTTCCGCATCCTCTGCAAGGAGATGGGCTGCGGTCTGGTTTATTCCGAAATGGTGAGCGCAAAAGGGATTTTATATGATAACAAAAACACAACGGAGCTGCTTGAGGTAGACCCGAAGGAACGCCCTGTTGCGGTGCAGCTGTTTGGTTCTGACCCCGAAATTCTGGGGGCAATGGCGAAGAAAATCGAGGAGTACCCCATTGACATCATTGATGTGAACATGGGATGCCCTGCGCCGAAAATCGTAAAAAACGGGGAAGGCTCGTGCCTGATGAAAACGCCGGAGCTGGTCGGGAAAATCGTGCGTTCTCTGGTGGAAAGCCAGAAAAAGCCTGTGACGATTAAGTTCCGCAAGGGCTTTGATGATGACCATATCAATGCGGTGGAGATTGCGAAGATTGCCGAGGCAAACGGCGCGTCTGCGGTGGCGGTGCACGGCAGAACGAGAGAGCAGTATTACAGCGGCAAGGCAGATTGGGATATCATCCGAGAGGTGAAGGCGGCGGTGCAGATTCCCGTTATCGGCAATGGGGATATTTTCACACCGCAGGATGCGAAAAATCTGCTGGAGCATACGGGCTGCGATGCCATTAAGGTTGGACGCGGCGCACAGGGCAATCCGTGGATTTTCAAGCGGATTCTGCATTATCTGGAGACAGGAGAGCTTTTACCCGAACCGACCGCACAGGAGCGCGTAGAGAAGGCACTGCGCCATTCCAAGATTCTGATTGCCTATAAGGGCGAATACATCGGGATTCGGGAAATGCGTAAGCACATGGCATGGTATATGAAGGGACTGCCCGGGGCGGCGGAGCTGCGCGGCAAGCTGAATTATGCGGAAACCATGGCGGAGATGGAAACATTATTGCACGAATATTTGAAGAATCATAAATAAAAACAGGCTCTCTGTGGGAGGTTTTGGTAAGAAATTTCCTGCGGAGAGTTTTTTTACTGCAAAATGGAAAGTACGCTTGACATTTTGAAGGAAAGCATCTATACTGATGGAAAGTAAGCTTTATATTTTGGAGGAAACGAAATGAAAAACAGATTGGAGGAAATCCGAAAGGAGCGCGGCATCCGACAGGAGGAGCTGGCACGGGCGTTGGAGGTTTCCAGACAGACCATCGGCTCTCTGGAAAACGGGAGATATAACCCGTCTATTCTGCTGGCGTTTAAAATTGCGCGCTATTTCGGCATGACGATTGAGGATATTTTTATTTATGAGGAGGGAACGGAATGAGAGATAGAAGAAAAGGCGGTTTTCTGTTGGTGGCAGGGGTGATATTTGTTGCGGCATCCATATTTGTGAAGGACAGCTATTATGCGAATATCCTGCGCTCGTGGGGGATGGCATGGGTGGCAATCGGTCTTTTGCGTCTGAGAGAATATTTTTATTACAAAAAGCCGGAGCATCAGGCGGAATATGAAGAAAAAGAAACGGTGGCGCGCATCGAACGGACGGATGAGCGAAAGGTGCTCCTGCGGCAGATGGCAGGGCATAAGGCGTATCAGGTGATGTTTTTCGTATTGATTGCAGTCAGCTTTCTGTCTGCGCTCCTGCGTGTGGAATGGCGGGTGACGGCAGTGCTGTGCCTGCTGTGGGTAGTGCAGTATCTTCTGGGGATTGCCTTTATGGGATATTATGAAAAACGGCTGTAAAAAGGAGAAAAATAAAATGGCATCAAGCAGGGAATATTTAGAGTTTATACTGGAGCAGTTATCCGATTTGGAGGAAGTGACGCATCGTGCGATGATGGGGGAATATATCCTTTATTACCGCGGAAAAATCGTGGGCGGCATCTATGATGACAGGCTGTTGGTAAAGCCCGTAAAGGCGGCGGTTTCCTATCTGCCGCAGGCGGTTTATGAACTGCCTTACGAGGGCGCGAAGGAAATGCTGTTGGTTGATGAGGTTGATAATCAGGCATTTCTGGCAGGGCTGTTCCGCGCGATGTACGAGGAGCTGCCTGCGCCGAAGCCGAAAAAGAAAAAACAGTAACTGCATTGCAAATAAAAAATGGCTGTCTCTATCCGTTTGGGAATAGAAACAGCCATATTTTTTTACTGGATATCTACAACCTCGTAGCCTGCATCGGTAACAGCCTTTACCAGTGCTTCATCGCTGACATCCTTCGTCAGCTCTACCTCTGCGGATTTGCCTTCCAGAGAAACGGTTGCCTTTACGCCGTCCATATCGTTCAGCGCTTTGTCTACTCTGCCTGTGCAGTGGCTGCACATCATACCTTCGATTTTCAATACCTTTTTCATTTTTACGTCCTCCTCATTTGGAATAGTTTTTTCTTCTTTTTGCTCTATCACCTGCGCCGTTTTTTCGGCGGAATGTGCCTGATGGGTGGGGGTAAACAGTTTCAGTCTGAGGGCATTGCCGACCACAAAGGCGGAGCTGAAGCTCATTGCCGCCGCGGCGAACATCGGGTTCAACTTCCATCCCAGAACGGAATAGAACACGCCTGCCGCCAGGGGAATCCCACAGCAGTTATAGAAGAATGCCCAGAACAGATTCTGCTTGATATTTTTGATGGTTGCGTGGCTCAGCTGTACGGCGGTCACGGCATCCAGAAGGTCGCTCTTCATCAGCACAATATCTGCCGATTCCATGGCAACATCCGTACCTGCGCCGATGGCAATGCCGACATCTGCACGGGTGAGGGCAGGCGCATCATTGATACCGTCGCCAATCATGGCAACCTTTTTGCCGCTTTCCTGCAAACGGCGTACTTCCATTTCCTTATCCTGCGGCAGAACCTCCGCAATCGCCTGAATCCCAAGCTGGCTTGCAATGGTGTTTGCCGTACGTTTATTATCCCCTGTCAGCATGACAACGTCAATCCCCATCTGATGGAAGCTGTCCACAGCTTCTTTACTCGTGGGCTTCAGAGGGTCTGCCAGACCGAGGATGCCGAGGAATTTTTCACCCTCTGCAAAGAACAGCGGTGTTTTGCCCTGTTCCGCAAGCGCTGCCGCCTGTTCGGCGAAATCCCCAAGGTCAATCTTTCTTTCCTGCATCATTTTCAGATTGCCGCCTAAGATATGCTTGCCGTTCACATCGGCTTCAATACCCTGTCCTGCGGTCGCAGAGAGGTTTTCTGCCTTCTGCGGTTCAATTTCCTTTTCCTTGGCGTAATTCATCACAGCCTCGGCGAGAGGGTGCTCAGAGAGTGCCTCGATAGAAGCCGCCGCGCGCAGGAAGGGATTTTTCAGCACACCGGGCGCAGGCAGAACATCCGTCACAACGGGATGACCTTCTGTCAGTGTGCCTGTTTTATCCAGAACAACGGTATCAATTTTATGTGCAATTTCCAGACTTTCCGCGGATTTGACCAGAATCCCGTATTCCGCGCCCTTGCCTGTGCCGACCATGATTGCCGTAGGCGTTGCCAGACCCAAGGCACAGGGGCAGGAGATCACCAGAACGGCAATCCCGATGGAAAGGGCGAAGGAGAAGGGCTGACCGACAAGCATCCATACCACCGTTGCGATAATGGCAATGGTGATAACGGTCGGGACAAAAATGCCGCTGACCTGATCCGCAAGCTTCGCAATGGGTGCCTTGGAGGCACTTGCTTCTTCTACCAGTGTGATGATATGGGAAAGGGCGGTATCACTGCCGACATGGGTTGCTTCCATGCGGAAGAAGCCGTTTTTATTGACGGTTGCGCCAATGACATTGTCGCCCACCTGTTTATCTACGGGGATGGATTCGCCCGTAATCGCGCTTTCATCCACTGCGGAAAAGCCTTCGATGATTTTGCCGTCCACAGGGATACTCTGTCCGGGGCGCACCACGATGATATCCCCAACGGCAACCTGCTCTACGGGAATTTCGACTTCCTTGCCGTCCTTTACAACGGTTGCCATCTTAGGAGCCAGATCCATCAGCTTGCTGATTGCTTCGGAGGTTTTGCCCTTGGAGCGTGTCTCCATATATTTCCCGACGGTAATCAGCGTCAGAATCATTGCCGCGCCTTCCAGATACAGCTCCATGGCATAATGGTGCGCCGTCATAAGGTCGCCATGCCCCATATAGTACGCCATGGCGTAAATCGCAAAGATGCTGTAGATATAGGATGCGGCGGAGCCGAGCGCAACCAGAGAGTCCATGTTCGGGGCTCTGTTCCAGAGTGCCTTGAAGCCGACTACGAAGAATTTCTTATTGATGATTAAGACGGGCGTTGCCAGCAGAAGCTGCGTCAGCGCAAAAATCATCATGTTTTCATGCCCCAGAAGAATCGAGGGCAGGGGCGCGCCGACCATGTGCCCCATGGAAACGTAGAACAGGGGAATCAGAAAGCAGAAGGAAGAAATCAGCCGTTTCTTCATGACCTTCATTTCCTCTAAGGCTACGTTTTTGGGCGGCTCCTGTGCGGCGCTGTTGCTTGCGCCCTGCACGCTTGCACCATAGCCGCCGCTTTTTACGGCGTTGATAATATCATCTGTTGAGAGTGCAGTATCGTCATATTCCACGACCATGCTGTTCTGCAAAAGATTTACGTTTACAGCCTGAATGCCCTCCAGCTTGCTGACTGCCTTTTCCACATGGGCAGAGCAGGCGGAGCAGGTCATCCCGGTTACGTCAAATTTTTGTTTCAAAAGGGAACACCTCCGTTTTCTTTCGTATATAAAAAATTTCTTATTTGATTACTTTACCCATAATTTCGATTAACTCATCAATTTTTTCATCCCGTTCCTCTGCCGTTTCGGCATTGCGGACGCAGGTTTTCAGATGAGCGGAAAGCACTTCCTTATTCGCCTTATTGAGAATCGCCATGGTTGCCATCAGCTGATGGGAAATATCGATGCAGTAGCGGTCCTCCTCAATCATGTTGAGGATGCCGTCAATCTGCCCTCTGGCGGTTTTCAGCAATGTGCTTACCTTTTTTTTATCTGCCTGCATATTCCTCTCTCCTCTCTCGAGCACCCCCACCCCCCCGGGGGGGGGGTACGGATGTATTATAGTATCCCTTTCGGAAAAAAACAAGACCCTTTTTGATTAAAAATTCTCTCCTGATTTTCAGAAATGATACGGACAAATAAAAAAAGAGTAAACCCGATTGGATTTACTCTTTTAAAATCTTAGTTCAGAACATATACGGTTGTGTTTCTGACACCCCAGCCGTAAGCTTCGGATTTGGAGTTATAGCAGACATCTACACGGTTGCCCTTGATTGCGCCGCCGGTATCTGCGGCAATCGCTGTGCCGTAGCCGGGGATATAAACCTTGGAGCCAAGGGGAATCACGCGAGGGTCAACGGCGATGGTGCCGTAGCCTGCCTTTGTGCCGGATGCTGTGATGCCTGTGCAGCCTGCATCATAGGGGGTATAAGCAGTTACCTTTGCGCTGATGGCTTTGGAATAGCTTAAACCGTTTACCACGTTTTTGGGGCCAACCTCAACGATTTTATCCTGTGCTGCTGTGACTACCTTTTTCTCAACAAACTGGGTATCCACCAGCTCGCTGCCGTGGTAGATTTCTTTTTTGATGACGGATGCAACGCCTTCCTTGCCTTCCTGTACCACGCGGCTTTCGCCGGATTTCAGGGAGTTGTTTGTGCGTTCCACTGTTTTGTAAGCAATCGCTTCTGTGGTTGCGACTGTTTTTTCTGTGACGGATGTCAGAGACAGTGTCATCATAGCTTCGATGGGGTCGCTTTCTTCTGCGTCCTCCAGATAGAATTCGGTGTCAATGGTGTCTGCCAGATCTTCCAGCAGTTCGCCAACGGTTTCCTTATCTGTGGAAACCATTCGGGGTGCGCCATCAATATTGATGACTACAGATTGCATAGATTCGGATTTGCTGTAAGCAGATGCTGTGCCGCAGCCGATTACCAATATAAATACTACGATAGCAAATACTCTAAGATGTGTTTTCATTTTTACCTCCTTGAACGAGCCGTACTGCCGATTTTGTGGGATGGCAGGGGATTTCGTTTCCTGTAGTTATTCGATGATAGACATTAGATTATGCCTTGAGCTGTCCGTGAATGGGGGACAGTCGCAGTCTATTTACACGGGGAGTCGTCACTTCCGCATAATGTTTACGCTTTCTTGTTGACTGCAAAAAATAAAAGACATATCGTTCTTCTGATATATCTTATTCTTTCTACGTTGCATATATTAACACATTTGTAACAATTACGCAACCTTTTTTAAAAAATATTGCAATTTTTATTAAAAGAAATAGCGAAAATCTGCAATCTTTTTGCAAAGAAAAACCCTCAAAAACCTTGATTTCACAGGGTTTTTGAGGGTTTCGGATTTTTAAAGATTCTGTCGGAAAAAATTTTTGAAAAATTATTTAAAAAATAAAGATTTTGCGTTTTTTTCGGAAATTTCTGCAACCGTTTCGGGGGTCAGATTTTTGATTTCCGCAATTTTTTCGACCACATATTTCAGGTTTGTGGAGTCGTTTCTTTTGCCGCGGTTTAGATTGGGCGCGAGGTACGGACAATCTGTTTCAATCAGGATGCTTTCCATAGGGATTGCCGCAACGGTTGCCACCAGTTTTTTCGCATTGGAGAACGTCACCACGCCGCCAACGCCGATGGAAAAGCCCATTTTCACATAATCCTGTGCCATCTGGGCGGAGCCGGAATAGCAGTGGATAGAGCCGCGGCGGACGCCGGATGCCTGGATG
>JBNMGO010000193.1:0-3615 GCA_050872285.1 Anaerotignum sp. | reverse complement strand
TGGAAGGGGTCGCGAAAACCCTCTTGGGGGTGGTAGGCGATGGCGTTCATGGTGAAATCGCGGCGGAGCAGATCCTCCGTCAGCTTTTTGGTGAAGGAAACGGCATCGGGGTGGCGGCAGTCGGCATATTCGCCGTCGATGCGATAGGTCGTGACTTCATAATTTTCATGATGCAGGACGACGGTAATCGTGCCGTGCTTAATGCCTGTATCAAAGGTATGGTCGAAGAAGGTCTTGGTTTCCTCGGGCAGGGCGGAGGTGGTGATATCCCAATCCTGCGGCACGCGCCCCAGAATGGAATCGCGGACACAGCCGCCGACGATATACGCTTCATGACCGCCCTCGTTCAGTTTATTCAGAATCCAGACCGCATCCTGCGGAATGGCAATATTCAGCTTCTGCAAGGCTTTCCCTCCTGTTCGGAATTTTTTATAAATGAATTATATCATAAAAGTATTTCTGATACAAAAAAAGAACATCTGCGGAGAACAGATGCTCTTATCTTATAGGTTATAGGAAAAATAATACAATGGATTTCAAAAATTATTTTTTATCGTAAGGCTTTACGATGACTTCCTGTTTCTCGAAGTCAATGAAAATCTGGTAAGCGTAGTTATCCTCGCTGGTATCCCAGACTTCAACGAATTTGGGGGTTACCTCGATGATGATTTCGGAATCCTCGTGGCTGTATTTATTGTAGCTGCCCCAGAGGTGTTTTTTATAAAGGCCTTCAAACACTCTGCCGGGTTCCTCCACAACCAGACCGCAGTTTTTCGCAGTCCCTTCCACCTGGATGCCGCCATAGCAGAGGGCAACATTGGGGTTTTCGTAAAGCTGCTTTGTTTTGCGGAAGTTTTTGTCTGTTTTGAAATAGATTTTGTCATTGTAGAACAGGCAGCTGACGTTACGCACCATAACGTAATCGTTTACACTGCTGGCAAGCGCCATAATCTTCCAATCGCCCAGCTGTTCGAAGAAAAGGGCTTTTGCCTGTTCAAAGGTGAGGTTTTTGTCTAAGCTGAATTTCATGTCGGTTTCTCCTTTACGTTCCGTATTTTTTTTTTTGCTCAGATTTTTGTTTCGTCTGCTTTCTTTACGGTGCTTGTTTTTGCCTTTGCGGAGGCGTTCCCGTGGATGATGGGGCTTAAATGCTTATAGAGCACCATGGCACCGACAGAGTTGATGCCGCATTTAATCAGGTTGAAGGGCAGAATCCCCAGGATTGCCAGTGTGAATACGTTGGAAATCAGAGGGTTGACCTCAGTACACATGGCTACGAAGTAGCTCATATCCTGTCCCATCAGTGCCATATAGAAGGGGATGATGATGTACAGGTTGGTAAAGATGGCAACGATGCCTGTGAAAACAGAGCTGATTGCCATGCCGACGATTGCTGTTTTTTTGGATTTTTTCTGATGATACATGATAACGGGGGGCAGGACATACGCACAGCTTAAGAGGAAATTCTGCAATTCGCCCGTAAATGCGGAGGACGTACCCTCGGTTGCCAGCTTCAGCAGGATTTTTACCAGAATGATGCAGACTGCCTGCAAAGGCCCCATGGCAAAGCCGCCGATGATTTCCACCAGACCTGCCAAATCAAAATTCATGAAGGGGGGCAGGAAGGGGAGCGGAAAATCGATATGCAGCAGGATGCAGCAGATGGCACCCATCATGGCAATCATGGTTAAATCTCTGGTTTTGAATTTCGTTTTCATGTTTCATTCCTCCAATTTTTCTGATTGGATTCTTCTTAAGACTTGCGATTGATACCGGTTTTTTGTATGAAAAAAGCCCCTCGGAACAAATTCCAAGGGGCATTGCATACGCAAAAGAACCTTCATGCGGAGAACGCATGAACAGCATCAATTTTTCTTCTCTCATCCGGACTATCACCGTCGGTTATGGAATTGCACCATATCAGCCTTTCGTATCTTTCAACACTTCGCGTTTCAAGATACGAGAGGGTCGCGGACTTTTACCGCCGGTAGGGAATTGCACCCTGCCCCGAAGAATCACGATATTATTTTTTACGTCCCTACCATAACACAAAAGACAGATGTGTGCAAGAGGAAAATGTAAAATTTGTGAAAAAATTATTTTTTAAAAATTTTGAAAAATGTTGTTGACAGGAGAACAAGTTCATGATAATATATCTCTTGCAGTTAGGAATTGCGAAACAAACAAAATAAATTTTATGCGCCTTTAGCTCAGTTGGTAGAGCAACTGACTCTTAATCAGTGGGTCTAGGGTTCGAGTCCCTAAAGGCGCAGCTTGAAAAAAAGCGGGATGGGTTAACTTCGAGTTGGTTCATTCCGTTTTTATATTTTATAAGGATATAACAGCCATTTCAGACACAGTCGGGAATGGTTCTTTTTTTTGCCCTTGCCCCATAGAATGTTTCAGAGACGATGTTCGGTCGCAGTGAAACAGGGGGAGTGAAGTATGGAGGAGATTTACGAAAAAATCATGCGAGAGGGCTACGGCTTGCAGTTGCGCCATGGCACAAGAACGCGGACAGGTCTGGTCTGCCGGACGGACAGGGGGCTCAGGGAGCTGAAAAAGCCGCGCGGCAGTACGGACAGCCTGCGGCTTGCGTTTGATGTGAAACAGCGGCTCAGGGAAAACGGCTTTGCGAACATCAGCCGCTGTTACCCGACACTGGAGGGCGAGCCGTTTTATCAGCAGGACGGGACGCTTTATATTCTGGAGGATGTGCTGCCGCAGGGGACACTGGCGGAGGACAGCCGAGAGACCTTTTTGCAGGGGGCGGAAACCTTAGGCGAGATGCACGCGGCGGCAAGGGGACTGAAAAGCGAGGCGGCGCACTGGGAGAAAAACCGCCTGCCGCATTTATACGCCAAACGGCGGAGCGAACTGGCGAAGGTACGCCGCAGGAACGATAAACGGGGCAGCTATGACGCGATTGATTTGCTGCTGCTGCAATATTACGAGCCGTACATGGAGCGGGCGGCAGAGGCGGAGGAGCTGCTGTGCAAAGGCGGCTACGAAGAAGCGGCGGAACGGGCGGCGCAGGAAGGCGGCTTCTGCCACAATGCCTACAAGGGGGAGGCACTGCGGCAGGAGACGGACGGCAGGATTTTTGTGGGGAATTTTGATAAGTGCATTACGGAGCTGCCGCTGGCAGACCTTGCGGCATATATCCGCCGCTATTTCAAGAAAACGGAAGGGACGGCGGCAGGGATTTCTGCCATGCTGGAGCGTTACGGCAGGCATTGCCCCCTTTCCGAGAAGGATATGATTTTATTGCAGGGGATGCTGCTGTATCCGGAGAAATTTCTGCGGCTCATCAATGAATATTATAATCGGCGCAGGACGTGCGTTTCGCCGGCGATGCGGGAGCGGCTTGCGGCGGCAGCAAAGGAAGAGTTGAACGGGGTTCGTTTAAAAAGCATCATTGCAGGCGGCTGCTAGGAGAACGCGCTAAGTCGAAATCAGGATTTCGACTTGTCAGGACAGAAGAATAAACCGATGAGTTCCGGCGGCAGAGCCTTGAAACTCCCGGTTTTCCTCAAGTGGGCAAAGCCCCCTTTGCGGATTTCACTCGGGAAACTCTTTGTTTCCCGAACCCTTCCGCTCTGATTAGGAGTACTT
>JBNMGO010000216.1:0-3335 GCA_050872285.1 Anaerotignum sp. | reverse complement strand
TCTTTGGGCTGCTGCATCTGAATCCACAGCAGTTTCCGTATGCGTTCATCGTCGGGTTTATTTTCGCTTTTCTGGTGGAACGGACAAATTCGCTTTTTGCCTCCATCCTGCCGCATATGATTATCAACGGCACAACCATTTTCAGCATCTTTGCCACAAGCAGCGAAACCGCGACAGCCGCGGCGGCAGAGCTTCCGCAGGGTAGCGTATTGGCTTCTCTGGTGATTGTTTCTCTGCTTTCCCTGCCATGGCTTGCCGTGCTGTTCTATCTTTTTCTGAAGACAAACCCTGCCAGAGAAGAGCTTGTGCTGATGGATGAAAACGACAGACCCTATCGGGAACGATTCCTTTCCCCTGCGATTATCACGATTTTCGCCATTTTTGTTGTGTTCGGACTTCTGCCGTATATCATGACATGAAAAAAAGGAGCCTTTGGCTCCTTTTTTTGCAAGTAAAACCCCCGATTTTGACTTCTCACTGCTCCATCTGCTTCCCCAGAAAGCCTGCCGCCGTCTGCGCCAGCTTGCCTTCCACCTCGCCCATCTTCTGATCCTTGGAAAGGAAAATAATCGCGCCCATGGCATCCCCCTCCGCAATGATGGGAACAATCAGCTGATGGTTATAGGTACTTTCGGAATCATCCTCCAGAACGGGGACGAAATTTGCATCATTTCGCTCCGCAATCAGAGAGGTGCGCTTATTGATGCAGTTTTCCATTTCAGGGCTGATATGCTTTTCAAAAAACTCTTTTTTTCCGCCGCCCGAAACGGCGATAATCTGATCCTTATCCACAATGCAGGTGATATGCCCTGCGGTCTGCGCGAGGGATTCCGCGTATTCCTTCGCGAATGCGCCCAGTTCCCCGATGGGGGAATATTTCTTCAAAATAATTTCACCCTCGCGGTCGGTAAAAATCTCCAGAGGGTCGCCCTCGCGGATGCGGAGCGTTCTTCTGATTTCTTTGGGTATGACCACACGCCCAAGGTCGTCTATTCTTCTGACAATGCCGGTTGCCTTCATTGTATCTTCCTCCTGCCAAATTTATTGTAAATGTAGTATTTGCAGGAAAAATTGAAATATGCGCTTCTTCCTCTCTGTGAAAATCTGGCAAAGAAAAAAGCCTCGGATAAACATACCCAAGGCTGTATTATTTTTATGCTTTTCGTTCCGCGCCCCAGAAGAACAGTGCCACTGTTCCCGGGCCGGTATGACTGCCAATAGTCGTGCCGATGCTGTTAATCAGCACCTTGCCATTGAGGTGTGGGAATCGGCTTTCCACCAGCTTTGCCACCGCTTCCGCATCCTTCTCACAGGCAGAATGGGAAATATAGCATTTATCCTGATAGTCCAGACCGTTTTCCGCATATTCTTCCATCTTTTTTTCAATGGCTTCGATAACCTTCTTTTTCGTCCGCACCTTCTGCATGGGAATCAGTTTTCCTTCGTAATCCACATGCAGCAGCGGACAAATGCTCAGCATGGTGCCGACAAAGCCTGCTGTTTTCGTCACTCTGCCGCCCTTGATATAAAACGTCAGGTCTGTAGAGAAGAACCAATGCTGTACCTTCCGCTTGTTTTCCTCTGCCCATTGGCGCAGCTCGTCAATCCCCATGCCTGCGTCCCTCAAGTCTGCAAGCTTATCCATCAGAAGCCCATAGCCCGAGGATGCCGAAAGGGAATCCACGATGTAGATTTTCCGTTCAGGGTATTTTTCCGCAAGGATATCCTTTGCGATATTGGCGGAGTTCAGCACCCCTGTAATGCCCGAGGAAAGGCAGAGATGCAGAATATCCTTTCCTTCCTTCAGAAAGGACTCGAAATATGCTTCAAATTCTGTCGCATTGACCTGAAAGGTTTTTGTTTCCGCGCCCTTCGCCATGGTTTCATAAAACACATCAAAGGGCATGGACTGCCCCAGATCGTCAGGATAAACCTTCCCGTTCAGTTCATAATGAAAGCAGATATATTGGATGTTTCTATTTTGAAAGTGTTCCAGAGACAAATCCGCCGTGGAACAACAACTGAGAACAAAGTTTTCCATGCGTACCTCCTTTTTTCGATTCTGCATAGGGTAAAATTACCACTCCCATAGTATAGAGCCACAGTGGGAATTTGTAAACAACATGCTATGTAAATTTCGTGTAAAGAAGTCGACAAAATGTGCGGTCGATTATTCCGCCTTATTATCCCTTGTCATCAGTTCCAGAACGGCATCCTCCACATTCTTCCCTTCAAAGAGAACCGCATAGATGCTCTGTGTGATGGGCATGGAAACATGATATTTCTCCGCAAGCTGACAGGCCGCCTGCACTGTATTCACGCCTTCCACAACCATCTTGACTTCATCCAAGGTTTCCTGCAGGCTTTTGCCCTGCCCCAGAAGAATACCGGCTCTGCGGTTTCTGGAGTGCATGCTCGTACAGGTTACAATCAAATCGCCAATGCCGGAAAGCCCTGCAAAGGTTTCTGCCTTGCCGCCCATCGCTATGCCAAGGCGTTTCATTTCCGCCATGCCTCTTGTCATGAGTGCCGCCTTGGTGTTGTCCCCAAAGCCAAGCCCATCGGACATCCCTGCCGCCAGTGCCATAACATTTTTCAGTGCCGCACCGATTTCCACGCCAATCAAATCCGTATTGGTATACAGACGGAAACGGGGGTTTGCGAATTCCTCCTGCACCAGCTTTGCCACTGCTTCATTTTCGCAGGCAATCAGACAGGCAGTCGGTACCTTTCTTGCAACCTCCTCTGCATGGCTCGGACCGGAAAGCACACAGACCTCACACTGGGGTGCTTCTCTTTTGATGACATCCGAAAGCAGGAACAGCGTTTCCGGTTCCAGACCCTTTGCTACATTCACCAGAATCTGCCATGTTTTCAGATAAGGCGCAAAATCGCGCACGGTCTGTGCAACAGCTCTGGAAGGAACCGCCAGAATCACGATATCCGCACCGTTCACTGCCGCCTTGCGGTCGGTGGTTGCCTGAATGGAATCGGGAATCACCACACCGGGGAGATATTTTGTATTTTTTCTTTCTTTCAACAGCTCATCCACTGCGTCCTGTCTTCTGGACCAGATCAAAACTTCATGTCCGTCTTCCGCCAGCATCACTGCGAGGGCTGTCCCCCAACTGCCGGAACCAATGACCGTTACCTTTTTCATAAGCTGTGACCTCCAGTCTTATTTCTTCCAATCGCATTTTTTAAAATACGCTTATTTTTTCGAACCGAATTTATTTTCCGTACCGTTTAAAAGCTTTTTGATATTTCCTCTGTGCCGCCAGAATGCCATCGCACTGACGAAAATCGTCAGATACAGCATTTCCTGCGGAAAGCCC
>JBNMGO010000143.1:0-4305 GCA_050872285.1 Anaerotignum sp. | reverse complement strand
GTTTTAATGGAGTTTTCTCAATTTTAATATTCATATCATACCGCCTTTACGCCAATGCCGTTCTGACCAGCTCCAACACTTCATCCGTCGGGATTTTCAAGATTTCACAATGTCCGATTTTCGTCGGGAAAACAAAGCTGATTTCGCCGCCTCTGCGTTTTTTATCCTTTAATACACCTGCCGCAATTTCCTCCGCCGTGTAGGAAGTGGAAACGGGAAGATTGTTGTGCAGAAGTGCCTGTCGGATGGTTTCCGCAAGCCCTTTTTCCGCAAGTCCGCGCCGTTCTGCCACCTTTGCAATCAGATACATCCCAATCGCAACGGCATGCCCATGCGAAAGGGTGAAATTGCTGTTCTTCTCAATGGAATGTCCCAGGGTATGCCCCAGATTCAGAAGCTGGCGCAGACCTGTATCAAATTCATCCTCATTGACGATATCCCGTTTCATTTTTACGCAGGTTTCAATGATTTCCTCCAGATTTTCCTTAAAATCTCCCGATGCCGTTTTCGCAAACAGGTCTGCATCCCCAATCACGCCATATTTCAGCGTTTCGGCAATGCCGTCTGCGAAAACTTCTTTGGGCAGGGTATCCAAAGTATCCACATCGCAAAGCACCAGATGCGGCTGATAAAACGCGCCTGCCATATTTTTGCCTGCCTTCAGGTCAATGGCTGTTTTGCCGCCGACAGAGGAATCGACCGCCGCCAGAAATGTGGTCGGCACCTGCACAAAGCGAATCCCCCTCTGGTAAACCGCTGCCGCAAAGCCTGCCATATCGCCTGCAACGCCGCCGCCCAGTGCGATAATGATATCCTGTCTGGTGATTTCCTGTTCTGCCAGAAATTCCAGCATATCACTCAATGTGCCGATATGCTTGGAGCCTTCCCCGGCAGGGTAGGAAAAGCGGCAGGTGGTGAACCCTGCCGCCGCTAAGGATTGCTCCGCCTGCTCCGCATATAGCTTTTCTACTGTCGTATCTGTGATGACTGCCGCCTTGCAGGGTTGGATGCGTTTGGCAACCTCAACCCCAAGCTGTGCGAGCAGCCCCCGTCCAATCAGAACCGCATATTCCGTAGACGCACTGACAATCACTTTTCTCATACTATTTTCACAACCTTAATCAAAGTCCTTGATTTCATCAATGGCGATACATTTTTCTCTGCCCTCTCTGAGCAGCTCACGCAGGGTATCTGCATCCTTCGCCTTAATAGCGGTGCTGTATGCCTGCATGCGTGCAACCAGACCGTCGATTTCATTGGCAAGGTTATCGCCGTTATCCAGAAACAGCTCTGTCCACATATCCTCATTCAGACGGGCAACTCTTGTCATATCCTGAAAGCTGCCGCCGGAAAAGTCCTTGAAATTATCAGACAACGCACCCTTGACATACGCACTGGAAACCACATGCGCCAGCTGAGAGGTGTATGCAATCATTGCATCATGCTCCTCTGTTGTGGTAAATTTCAATCTTGCGAAGCCAAGCTTTTTGAAAAACATGCTCAGCGCATTCATCAGACCGAGGTCTGTTCCCTTATAGGGTGTCACAACCAAGGTTGCACCATTGAACATATCTGCTGTGGAATAGGTGAAGCCGGAGCGTTCCACGCCTGCCATGGGGTGCGCCCCCACGAAGGTGAAGCCGTTTTCCTCTGCTACCGCCTGCACCGCATCGCAGACCACTCTTTTGACACCGGCACAATCGACCACAACTGCGCCCTTTTTGAAATCCTTTGCATGTTCCTTAATATAATCTACTGTCAGCTGGGGATACAGACCCAAAAGAATCAAATCACAATCCTTGGGGTTGCCGTCCTCCATGAAGCCATGCACCGCTTCCATCAGCAATGCGCTGTAGCGGATGGTTTCGGAAACATCCCAACCGATAACGGTATGCTCTGTTTTTTTCTTTACTGCCTTTGCCATGGAGCCGCCAATCAGCCCCAGACCAACTACACCAACCTTCATATTCTCACCTTCTTATCCTTGAAACTGATTAGTAATCGTATTTGCAGGCGAAGGGTCTCAGCTGGAATACCTGTTTTGCAACATCATCGAACTGATCGGGTGTCAGGGACTGAGGGCCGTCGCACAGTGCCTTTGCAGGGTTATTGTGTACCTCAATCATCAAACCGTCTGCGCCTGCTACGGTTGCTGCCATTGCCATGGGTTTTACGAGATGCGCATAGCCCATTGCATGGCTGGGGTCAACCACGATAGGCAGATGGGTCAGCTTTTTCAGAACGGGAACGGCACTCAGATCCAGTGTGTTTCTTGTTCTTGTTTCAAAGGTACGAATCCCTCTTTCGCAGAGGATAACGTTTTCATTGCCGCTTGCCATGATGTATTCTGCACTCATCAGAAGCTCATCAATCGTATTTGCCAGACCTCTTTTCAGCAGGATAGGCTTGGACATTTTGCCGACTTCCTTCAGCAGTTCGAAGTTCTGCATATTTCTTGCGCCAACCTGTACGAGGTCAACGGATTCTTCAAACATGGGGATGTGTACCGCATTCATGATTTCAGAAACGATGGGCAGACCTGTCAGCTGTTTTGCTTCTACCAACAGCTTCAGACCGTCACCCTTCAGACCCTGGAATGCGTAGGGGGAGGTTCTGGGCTTGAATGCGCCGCCACGCAGGAGACCTGCGCCTGCCGCTTTGACTCTTTCTGCGATTTCACAAACCTGTGCTTCGCTTTCAACGGAGCAGGGGCCTGCGATAATCTGGAAATTGCCGCCGCCGATTTTTACGCCTGCAATATCAACCACCTGATCGGAATTATGGAATTTACGGTTTGCATTTTTGAAGGGTTCCTGAATGCGCTGTACGTTTTCAACAATATCCAGCGCTCTAACCAGATCCATATCTACCACAGAGGTATCGCCAACCAGACCAACGATGGTATGATTTACACCGCGGGAAATGTGGGTGCTGATGCCCATGCTGCCAAGCCATACCTTCAGGTTTTCAATCTGTTCTTCCTTTGTGTCGGGTTTCAATACTACTACCATAATTTTCTCCTCCTTAAAAAATCCTTTTGTCTTGTTTTCTTTTGTTCCTGCTTCACACGCTTTTGTGCTGCACGCTTTTCTCATATAAAAGAAAAAGCTTCGCAGCGAATTTCACTGCGAAGCTCCTATGCTTTCAATAAGAAAAAACCATCAAAACAAACCGTCTTCTCTTAACAGTAAAATTCACTTTGAATCTCTGAAAACACGGTAAAAGTAAAAGTATGCAGTTGCGAAAATCTGATTCTGTTTCATGATTTGCATCCTCTTTCTTTTTCTTTTCTTGTTGATTTGGTTTTAATCATACTAGCACATCGGTTAACGAAAGTAAACCCATTTCAGCAAAAAAATCAATTCTGTGAAAAAAGGCGAAAGGTTTTCGGAAAATCAGGGAAATTTCGTGTATTTCTTTCAATACACAGGTAGGTTGTAATACATGAAAACGGAATTATATAAAAAAAGACCCCTGATTCCTCAAGGGTCTTACAAGCTGCTAACGGGATTCGAACCCGTGACCTCCGCCTTACCAAGGCGACGCTCTACCTACTGAGCCATAGCAGCAGAGGTTGATAAAAACTATCAGCCTGTCTATAGTATCATATTCCTTCTGCTTCGTCAAGATTTTTTTCTTCCAAAAATGCTCTAATTTTTTCTTGACGCGCTGAAGGGCGTTATCAATGGATTTTTCGGGCTTATCCAGAACGTGTGCAATTTCAAAATAGCTTCTGCCCTGCAGATAAAGCACAAGCACTCTGGTTTCAAAGCTGCTGAGCTTTTTCATCATCTGATGCTCAAGAAAGCTTTTATTTTCCTGCCCGATTAAAAGCACCTCGGGATTGAGCAGCGCACCGCTCTGCAAAAGATCCATATAGGTCTGCTCGGATTCCTCCTCATAAACGGGTTTATTCAGAGAAACATAGGAATTGAGCGGCTGATGCTTCTGTCTGGTTGCCGCCTTAATCGCCGTAATCATCTGGCGGTTGACGCAAAGTTCCGCAAAGCTGCGGAAGGATGCGTTTTTCTCCTCATTATAATCGCGCACCGCTTTATACAGCCCAATCATGCCCTCCTGAATGATATCCTCATTATCCGCACCAATCAGGAAATAGGCTCTTGATTTTGCGCGCACCAAAAATTTATATTTATCCAACAAAAAATCCTGTGCCGCATCGTCACCGCTCTGCGCCAGCAACACCAGCTCCTCATCCTTTGTTGTCGCATGTTTCTGTTCTTTTGTTGTTCCTGCCATAAAAAATTCTCCGTTGTTGTTTATTTTTTCCGCCGCAGTGCTTCAAAC
>JBNMGO010000264.1:0-2754 GCA_050872285.1 Anaerotignum sp. | reverse complement strand
GTTTAACTTTGTAAATCCTACCAAAGTATGAGAAAAAAAGGAGGATTCTTTCAAATCCTCCTCATACTTTTTTATTTTATCACCCAATTTCGGCTGTCCCTCTGCAAATCCGCCATGTGGGTATAAATGCCATTCTGTCGATAAAGCTCGTCAGGCTTGCCCTGCTCCGCAACAACGCCATCCGCAAGCACCACAATTTTATCCGCCCCTGCAACGGTACGCATCCTGTGCGCGATGACAAGCACGGTCTTATTCTGAATCAGACGGGAGAGTGCCGCCTGAATCAGCGTTTCATTTTCCACATCGAGGCTTGCCGTTGCTTCATCCAGAAGGATAATCGGCGCATCCTTCAGAAAGGCTCTGGCAATGGAAATCCGCTGACGCTCGCCGCCGGAAAGCGCACAGCCGTTTTCCCCGATGTTCGTATTCCATTTTTCGGGCAGCTTTTCCGCAAATTCCTCGCAGTTCGCAAGCCTTGCCGCCGCGAGTACCTCCTCGTCCGTTGCACCCTTTTTGCCCAGACGGATATTTTCCAGAATCGTGTTGTCAAAAAGCGTCACATCCTGAAATACGATGGAATACAGGGACATCAGCGTTTCGGGGTCTGTCTCGGAAACCTTCATGCCGCCTACCGTAATCTCGCCCTTCTGATTATCCCAGAAGCGCGCCGCCAGACGGGAAATCGTTGTTTTGCCGCCGCCCGAAGGCCCAACCAGTGCCGTTACCTCGCCCTGCTTTGCCGTAAAGGAAACATCCTTCAGCACCGTTTCTTCATTATTATAGGAGAAGCCGACATGGTCAAACACGATATCACAGCCGTCATTCGTCAGTGCCTCCTTCCCCTGCTGTACGGGATGCTCCAGAATTTCATTCATCCGCCCGACATTGGTACGCATGGCAATGACTGCCGCAAGGTTCTGCAATGCGCTCTGCATGGGGTCATACAGACGGGACGCAACCAGAAGGAAGAGGAAGAACGTCAGCACATCCAGCTTGCCCTGCACCAGAAGCACAGAGCCGACCAGAGCCACCGTTGCGATACCCAGCTTCAGCACCATCCCTGCGGAAACAACGAACACCGCCGTGCCGAATTCCGCAAAAACGGATTCCTTTTCCACGCCGCGGATTTTTTCCTCCAGACCGACCAGATAGCTTTCCTCCGCATTGTTCGCCTTCGAATCGCGAATGGTTTCAATGTATTCCTGCATCCCGTCCGCGCAGGTCATTTTTGCCGCCATGATTCTTGCCTGCAAGCCATCCTGCACGCGATAGCTCAGCACGATAATCAGAATGGAAACGGGGATAACCCAGAGCGCCGCCAGTGCCATGTGCCATTCAAAATAAAACAGGCTGAGCGCAATCAGCACTGTGGAAATCAGCGAGCCGAACAGCCCAGGGATAAAGTGCGAGCAATCCGTTTCCAGAACCTGACAATCCGCCATAATCGTACTCGTCAAATCTGCAAGGTCTTTTTTCCCGAAAAAGGAGAGCGGCAGCTTCCGCAGACGTTCCGCAAGGCTGATTCTGCGCTTGCCGCTTTCTTCGTAGGTCGTGAAAAACGTACTGTTATACTGAAACCATGTGGTCAACAGCACAAGCGCAATGCAGACAAGAGAGCCAATCACATAAAACGCCGTTTTTTCCCTTGGTACGCCGCCCTGCATCAAATCCGCAACGAGGACATAAAGCATCCCTGTCGGCAGCATGAACGCAATATTCTGCACCGCGCAGGCAATCACGCCCTTCACCAGACCGACCGCCCCTTCTCTCGAGGATGCTGTTGCTCTTTGTATTCTTTCCATCATCACGCATTTCCCTCCCTTTCGCCCTTCCACTGCACAGATGCCTGGTAATCGTTCCAAAGCTTGGCAAAAATGCCGTTTGCCGCGCAGAGCTCCTCACGCTTGCCGCTTTCCGCAATCTGCCCATCCGCAATAACGTAAATGCAGTCCGCATTGGCAACTGTAGAAAGACGGTGTGCAATCATAATCACCGTTTTGCCCTTCGCCAGTGCCGCAAATGCCGCCTGCACCTTCGCCTCGTTATCGGGGTCGGCAAAGGCAGTCGCTTCATCCAGAATCAGAATCGGCGCATTTTTCAGCACCGCGCGCGCAATCGCAATCCGCTGCTGTTCGCCGCCGGAAAGATAAACGCCCTTCGTCCCGATAACCGTATCCAGTCCCTGCGGAAATTTCTCAATAATATCCATGCACTGCGCCGTTTTCACCACCGCAAGCACCTCTTCTCTTGTGGCATCTGGCTTGCTCATTTTGATATTTTCCAACAGGGATGCCTGAATCAGCCTGCTGTTCTGGAACACAAACGAAACCGTATCCATCAGCTTTTCCTTCGCAATGCTCCGCACATCTGCGCCGCCGATTCTGATACTGCCCTCCTGCACATCAAAGAAACGGGAAATCAAGCTTGCCAGGGTCGATTTGCCGCCGCCCGAAGGCCCGACAAACGCCACCGTCTGCCCCGATTTGATAGAAAGGTTCACGCCCTTGATAACCTCGTTCTCCCCGTCATAGCTGAAATGCACGTTTTCCAGCACAACAGAGGCATCCTGCGGTTCTTTCGGGTTCGCTTCCTCGGACATGAGGCTCAGGTTTAAGACAGAATCGATTCTTGCCAGCGCGTCCGCAACAATCATCCCGTTTTCGCTCATGTACATGATTTTCGTCAGCACAACGGAAATCGCAGGGGTGATGATGATGTAAAACAGCAGATTCAGCAGGAACGCCTTTGTCACGC
>JBNMGO010000265.1:0-2739 GCA_050872285.1 Anaerotignum sp. | reverse complement strand
TGCCCGCCCACAAAAACAGGCTTCACTTTCCTGCTGGACAGTGGCGCAAATGTGGATTGTAAGCCGAAATATTTGGAACAGTTTGCAAAAATGGGCTCTGTTTATGTGGAAAATGTTTTTGGCATCAAAAACCCCAAGGTTGCTCTGGTGAATATCGGTGCGGAAAAGGAAAAGGGCAATGCGCTGACAAAGGAAACCTACGAATTACTGGAACAGACGGATACGATTCATTTTACGGGGAATATTGAACCGAGAAACATTCCCTACGGCGAAGCGGATGTTATCGTGTGCGACGGTTTTGTCGGCAATACGATTCTGAAGCTTTCCGAAGGTCTGGCAAAAACGATTTTTGAAATCCTCAAGGGCGAAATCATGCAGGGCTTCTATAAGGTAGGCGCGCTGATTCTGAAAACCCCCTTCCGAAATATGAAAAAATTCATGGATTCCGATGAAATCGGCGGCGCACCCTTTATCGGTCTGAAATCTCTGGTTGTCAAGGCGCATGGCAGCTCCAATGCAAAGGCATCCAAGAATGCAGTGCGTCAGTGTGTGCTGTTTACCGAAGCAGATATCATCGGAAAAATCAAGGATAAAATCTGAGAAATTGCCTGCAAGGGTTGCCTGCTATATTCTTAAATTTTTGTGAATTTTCAAAATTTTCTGCTGACAAAAACAGGGAAATAGAGTATAGTAGGAAGGTAAAAAAAGAGAACATTGGAGGTAATGAACATGGATGAATCTTTAGTACTGAGCGTAATTGCGGAGCAGCTGGGCGTGCCCGTAGACAGCCTTTCCGCTGAAACAGCATTTGCAGATCTGAATGCAGACTCTCTGGAACTGTTCCAGATTATTGTTGCACTGGAAGAAAAATTTGACATTGAATTTGATAACGATAGAGCAGAAAGCATCAAACTGGTTGGTGATGTATTGGATTACATTGCGGAGCTGGTTGCGGCAAAGGAAGAAGAATAAATATGAACCATCTCAATCTGGAAGAATTTGAACGGAAAATTGCATATACGTTTTCGGATAAAAATCTGCTGGTTCTGGCTTTGACACATAGCTCCTATGCTAACGAAACGAAAAAGGGCAGCCATGAAAACAACGAGCGTCTCGAATTTCTGGGGGATGCTGTGTTGGATATGGTCGTGAGCGAATATATGTATCGTCATTTCCCGAAAATGCCCGAGGGCGAGTTGACAAAGCTGCGTGCGGCTGTGGTCTGCGAAGGCTCTCTTGCGGAGCTTTCCAGAAAGCTTGGCGTGGGGCGTTGTCTGCTGCTTGGCAAGGGCGAGGAAAGCACCGGCGGCAGAAACAGAGATTCCATTCTGGCGGATGCGTTTGAAGCAATCATTGGTGCCATCTGCATGGATGGCGGCATCGATGCCGTGACGAAATATATCATGGGCTTCATGGAGGAACGCATCGAAAGCACGAAGAGCAACTTCCGCAATCTGGACTGCAAGACGCATTTGCAGGAAGTCATTCAGAAAACGAGCAAGGTGCCTTTGAAATATGCCATTGTGGATGAGCATGGCCCTGACCATAATAAGGTTTTTGTGGCGGAGGTAACGCATGAAGGCGCGGTGCTTGGCAAGGGCAGCGGCAAAAGCAAAAAAGAAGCGGAGCAGAACGCCGCGAATGATGCGTTGGAGCGCATGAATCAGGCAAAAAAATAAAAAATTCCGTAAATGAGAATGACCTCGAAAGGCTAGAGGAAAGAATCTGGCTTTTGGAGGTCATTTTTGTGCAGAAAAAATTTTAATGTTGTGTTCGCCTTTGGGGATGGTAAAATGGGGAAAAGAAGGGAGAGAAGAAGATGAAACGAAAAGGCTTCAAGGGAATTTTATTGCTGTTCAGCATGCTTTTTGCGCTGACAGGCTGCGAGGTGGCGGCAGACGATACGCATGGCACGGCGGTGGATACCATTCAGGCGGAGGATGTTCTTCTGCGGGTGGATTTTCTGAATGTCGGGCAGGCGGATTGTGCCTTATTGAGCGCAGATGGACATTATATAGTGATTGACGGGGGGAATAACGGCGATGCCGATACGATTCTTTCCTATTTAGAAGGGCAGGGTGTAGAAAAGCTGGATGCCGTTGTGGGAACGCATCCCCATGAGGATCATATCGGCTCTCTGGATGCCATCATCAATCATTTTGACGTGGATGCAGTTTATATGCTGAAAATCATGCACACCAGTAAAACCTTTGAGGACGTGCTGGATGCCGTTGCGAATAAGGGCTTGAAAATCAAATCCCCCAATCCCGGGGATACGATTGATTTCAACGGTCTGGAAATTGAGGTTCTTGGCCCCCAGAAGGAATATAAGGATTTCAACAACAATTCCATCGTATTGAAGGTAAACGCAGGCGAAACCGCCTTCCTCTTTACGGGGGATGCAGAGGAAACGGCGGAAAAGGATATTTTGCAGGCAGGCTATGATTTGCAGGCGGATGTGCTGAAGGTCGGGCATCATGGCAGCAGCACCTCAAGCAGTCAGGCGTTTTTGCAGGCGGTACAGCCGAAATATGCCGTTATCAGCGTCGGCGTAGGCAACAGCTATCATCATCCCGAGGAGGAAACCCTCCAACGGCTGCAAAGCATCGGCGCAGAGATTTACCGTACCGATTTGCAGGGGAATATTGTCTGCACCACAGATGGGAAAAATATCGCCTTCAACTGCAATAGCGTAAGCAGCACTACCGTTTATGCGGACGCGGCGCAAAACAACACCCC
>JBNMGO010000023.1:0-9439 GCA_050872285.1 Anaerotignum sp. | reverse complement strand
GCTCTGAGGGGAAGATGTGCGGCAACGCATCCCGTTGTGTCGGCAAGTATGTTTACGAAAGAGGGCTGACGGAGAAAACAACGGTGGCACTGGAAACACTGGGCGGCATCAAGATTTTGCAGCTGCATGTAAAGGACGGCGTTGTGGAAAGCGTAACGGTGGACATGGGCGAGCCTGTGTTGGAGGCGGCGGAAATCCCCGTTCTGAGCGAGAAGCACCCCGTTATCGGCGAAACGGTGGAAATTCTGGATAAGAAATTTGATTTTACCTGTGTTTCCATGGGGAATCCCCATGCGGTTACCTTTGTGGAAAACGTGATGGAATATCCCATTGAGAAATATGGCAGGGTTTCCGAATTCCACCCGATTTTCCCTGACAGAGTGAATACGGAATTTGTGGAAATCGTGGATGACAGCCATGTGAAGATGCGTGTCTGGGAGCGCGGCAGCGGCGAAACCTGGGCGTGCGGCACAGGGGCGAGCGCAACGGCGGTTGCCTGCGTGCTGAATGGCAAAACAGGCAGAAAAGTGGATGTGGAATTGATTGGCGGCACATTGACCATTGAATGGAATGCGGAGGACAACCATGTGTATATGACAGGGCCTGCGGAATTTTCCTTTGATGGGGAATGGCTGCGGGAGGTATAAGATGGCGAAGGAGTTACACGAACTGAATGAACTCGAGGAGCGGGTCATTCTGGTTGCGGTGGAGATGGACGAGAGAAACAGCCGCTCCGCAATGGATACGGATGCCTGTCTGGATGAACTGGAGGAACTGGTGAAGACGGCAGGGGCGACGGCGGTGGCGCGTTCTGTGCAGAAAAGAGAGAAAATTCATCCCGGGCATTACCTTGGTACAGGCAAGATTGAGGAACTGAAGGCAATGCTCCTTGCGTATGATGCAACGGGGATTGTCTGCGATGATGAGCTTTCCCCTGCACAGCTGCGGAATCTGGAACAGATGCTTGGCACAAAGGTGATGGACAGAACGATTGTCATTCTGGATATTTTCGCCGCAAGAGCCTTATCGGGCGAAGGGAAGATTCAGGTGGAACTGGCACAGCTGAAATATCGCCTTTCCCGACTGACAGGGATGGGTGCGTCCATGTCCCGTCTGGGCGGCGGCATTGGTACGAGAGGCCCCGGGGAAAAGAAGCTGGAAACCGACAGACGCTACATCAAGGAGCGGATTGCGGAGCTGAATAAGGATGCACAGGAAATTCGCACCCACAGAGAACTGCTTCGCGCGCAGAGAAGCAAGAAGGGGACACCCGTGCTTTCTCTGGTGGGCTACACCAATGCAGGGAAATCCACAATTCTGAACCGGCTTTCCGATGCAGGCGTTCTGGCAGAGGATAAGCTTTTCGCAACACTGGATACGACAACAAGAAAAATTGAGCTGCCGGGCGGCTCGGAGGTTTTTCTGACGGATACGGTTGGGTTTATCCAGAAGCTGCCGCATCATCTGGTGCAGGCATTCCGTGCAACACTGGAGGAATTGCAGTATGCGGATATTCTGCTGCATGTTGTGGATGCTTCGGACGCAAACCGAGCGGAGCATATGCAGGTGGTGTATGATACACTGCGGTCGCTTGGGTGCGAGGATACCCCTGTGATTACGGTTTTCAATAAGATGGACAGAGAGGTGGAGCTGCCGCTGCCGATGGACACCATAGCGAGAGACATTGTACAGGTTTCTGCGGCGAATGGGGACGGCATGGATGTGCTTCTGGAACGGGTGGAAAAGCTGCTGCAAAGCTTCCGTAAATCCATCAAGGCACTGGTGCCTTATACAGAGGGCAGCCTGATTGGGTGGATTCATGGCAGATGCGAAATCATCCGCGAGGAACACACAGGCGAGGGCGTTCTGCTTGAGGTTTATGTGGACGAGGAATCCGCAAACAGACTGGAAAAATTTAAAGTGAATGAAGAATAAAAACGGCTTCGGGCTTTTGCCCGAGGCTTTTTTCATTTTTTGAGAATAGATTAAGAAAATCGTAAGAAATGGGATATTTGTTTTGTAACAACTCTATGGTACTATGAATTTACATTAAAATTTGATGAAAAGGATAGGAATATCCTTTGAGAGGGGAGGAATGTCCGTGACGGAAAATATCATTCGCATCCGAAATGTGACGAAGGTCTTTCAGATGGGGAGTGAATCCATTCATGCGGTGGATAATGTATCGCTGAATATCCATAAGGAGGAGGTCTGCTGTCTGTTCGGGAAATCCGGTTCGGGCAAATCAACACTGCTGAACCTGATTGCAGGGCTGGAAAAGCCGACAGAGGGAAAGATTCTGTTTCACAACAAGCACATTGAACGAATGAATGAGGATCAGCTTGCGGATTTCCGCAGACAGTATGTCGGATTTGTGTTTCAGTCCTATCACTTACTGCCAACACTGACGGCGTTGGAAAATGTGACATTGCCATTGATATTCAAGGGCGTTTCCGTAAAGGAGCGGAATGAACGGGCAATGGAGATGCTTGAAGCGGTTGGTCTGGCGGACAGAGCGAAGCATAAGCCCTTTGAGATGAGCGGCGGTCAGCAGCAGCGCGTCAGCATTGCACGGGCATTTGTCAATCAGCCGCCTGTGGTATTTGCGGATGAGCCGACAGGCAATCTGGATACAAAAACGACATACGAAATGATGGATCTGATTACAGGCATGGCACAGAAAAATCATCAGACACTTGTGATTGTCACGCATGACCAGGAGCTGGCGGAATATGCCGACCGCATCGTGGTGCTGCAGGACGGAAAGATTGAGAAGATTCAGAAACGGATACGGGGAAATGAGGAGAATGTATATGAATAAGAAATGGCTGCAGCGCATACTGGCATTGGCGATGGTGTTTTCTCTTGCGGCAGGCTCATGGGTAACGGGCTATGCGGATGACGGCGAGGGAAATATCGTGGTCAGCGGGGACGGCGTATATGAAGTAGAAGCAGGAAAAACAACGAAAATTGAATTGCAGGTGAAAAATAAAGGAACGGGGACGGCGGAAAATGTGAACCTTCAGCCGAGAGTGCCTTCGGGCGTTGCACCGTTCCGCGTGAAAATGCAGGGCAACGGCGACCTTGGTGATATGGGCGCAAATGCCTATAAGAAGGTGACCTTACAGGTGACGGTGGACGGGGATGTGCAGGAGCGCAGCTACAGCCTGCCTATCGAGTACACCTACAGCACGCGCGGCGGCAGTGCAAGAAGCGGCTCTATGACGATTTATCTGAAAATGAAGGGCTTTGATTTAGAACCGGATTTTGCATTCCGGGATATGAAGCTTTCCCCCGAAGCCATGAGCCCCGGCAGCAGCGCAAGACTGAGCGGACGACTGGTGAATACAGGCGGACAGGATATGTATCAGGTGGAGCTTTCTCTGGATAACCTGACAACAGAGGGCATCAGCCTGACGGGCGGCTTTAACAGCAAGATGGTTTCCAAGATTCCCATTGGCGGCAGCACTGCTTTCCAGTTTCCTCTGGTTGCGGCGGCAGATATGGCGGCTGGGAATTACCCCGTTGCGATTAAGCTGAAATATCGCGACCAATTCGGGAAGGATTATGAAAAGACAAATCAGTTTTATGTAAATGTCGGCGGCGTGGCAGGCAGAAAAGCCATTCTGGAAATCAGAAATATGCAGGAGCCGGGCGGTACTTATGGCGTGAATCAGAATTTTACGGTTTCCTTTGACCTGAAAAATACAGGCGCAGTTGCGGCGAAGGATATCGTGGTAACGGCAGAGGGTGTGGACAGCACAGCAGTGGTTCCGAAATCCGCAAGTATGAAAAATATTCAGTCCTTAGCACCCGGGAGCAGTACGCATTTAAGCTTTACCTTCGCAGGTACCTCTCAATCCGCGACACAGAATCAGGCAATTCAGTTTACGGTGGAATATACCTCGGGCGGCACGGCAAAAACAACCTTTAAGCAGTACGCAGGGGCGAATATCAGCAACCCTACCAAGGACAGCGACGGCACGGAAAACACCAGTAAGCCGAAAATCATCGTGAGTAATTATACCTGCGACCCTCTGATTGTGATGGCAGGGCAGGAATTTGACCTGAACCTGACGCTGATGAATACACATAAGCAGAAGGCAGTTAAGAATATCAAGATGTTTCTGACACTGGCGGAGGAAACCTCTTCCGAAACGGAAAAATCGGGGAATATTTTTACCCCTGTGAACAGCAGCAATACCTTCTATTTTGATTCCATTCGCCCGAAGGGGACCATCAATAAGGCACTGCGGCTGTATGTGGTACCCGAAGCACAGCCCAAGACCTATACACTGACGGTCAATTTTGAATATGAGGATGCCAAAGGGACGGAATACACTGCAACAGAGCTTTTAGGTATTAACGTAAAGCAGGTAACGGAATTACAGATTGATGAATTTTCCATTCCCGAACAGGTGGAACAGGGCATGCCTGTGACCGTTGGCTTCAGCTATTACAATACGGGCAAGGTAACGCTGAATAACCTGATGATTAAGGTGGAAGGCGATGTGGACTGCCAGAATAAGAATACCTATATCGGCAACATGGAATCGGGCAGCAGTGATTATTATGAAACGACCTTTACACCCTACGAAACAGGCGAGGTGCCTGTCAGCATTGTGATTACATACGAAGACCCGAGCGGCGAGACAGTCGAACAGCGCAGGGATATGATTTTGCAGGTGACAGAGCCTGCCATGCCCGATGATATGGAAGACCCGAACGCAAGCGCACCCATGGATAAGAAGCATATTGCGATTGGGCTTGGGCTTCTGGTGATTCTGGCAGGGGCATTGGTATTCTTCGTGAAAAATCAGAAGCAGCCCCCGAAAAGCACAGCCGAAAGCGTGAGTAGCGCAGAGGATCTGGAGGATGATTTCGAGGAGGACGATTTTGTAGAGGAAGTGACCGAGGTCATCCACGAGGACGATAAAGAGGGGATGTCCTTATGAACAGACGAGACATGATTGATATGGCACTGCGCAACCTTTGGAAGAGAAGGCTCAGGACAGTGCTGACGGTGCTTGGCGTTGTGATTGGGACGGCTTCGATCGTGGTTATGGTTTCCATCGGCATCGGCATGAACAAGGGCTTTGCAAGCCAACTGGAAAGCTGGGGCAGCTTGCAGGTGATTGATGTTTACCCCAGCGGCGGCATGGAATATGACGCGGAAACGGATTCCATGAAGCAGACCAAAAAGCAGGATGAGCTGAACGCAAAGGCGGTTGAGACTTTTCGGCAGATGGAGCATGTGGACGCGGTTTCACCTGTGATTGAGGAATATCTTTATCTGATTGCAGGGAAATATATTGCGGATGCGAACGTTATCGGCATTGAACCCGGCGCAATGACCGCCTTGGGCTATCAGATTGCGGACGGACGCGCACTGACGGAGGAGGACAGCAAGGCGATTGTTGTCGGCGGCGGTGTGGAGTTTTATAACCCCAAATTAAGCTGGGAAATGCGCTATTCCTCTGACCCGCCTGAGGTGGATGTGCTGAATGAAAAGCTGAGCCTGACATGGGACTGGAGTTACGGCACGAGGGAGGCGGATAAGAGTATTAAGCCGATTAAGGTGGACGCAGTCGGGACACTGCCTGCGGACGGGAACAACGGCTGGAGTGTGATTATGCCCATCAGGGAACTGGAAAATCTGCAAAAGGAAAAAGAAAAATGGGAGAAGAAGCAATCCGAAGGGAATACCTCTTCCAACAACCGTAAGTCCAAGGAATATGAGCATGTCATGGTGAAGGTGGACGAAATGGACAACGTGCAGAAGGTACAGCAGGAAATCAAGGATATGGGTTTCCGCACCTCAAGCCTGACGGATGAACTGGAGGCCATGAAGGAAACCACCCGAATGCTGCGGTTGGTTCTGGGGGCAATCGGTGCGGTTTCTATGGTGGTTGCGGCAATCAGCATTACGAATACGATGGTCATGGCAATTTATGAACGCACGAAGGAAATCGGTATTATGAAGGTCATCGGGGCATCCTTGAAGGATATTAAGGGACTTTTCCTGACCGAAGCGGCATTTATCGGCTTTTCGGGCGGCATCATCGGGATTGTCGTCAGCTATGGTGTCTCGTTCCTTGTCAATCTGGTGGCGGAGCGGCAGGGAAGTACCATGCAGTCGGCAATTCCCATCTGGCTTGCTCTGGGCGGCATTGCCTTTTCCACGGCGGTGGGCGTACTGGCTGGGTATCTGCCTGCGAAACGTGCGATGAAGCTGAGCGCACTGACGGCGATTAAAACAGAATAAAAACAGAAAAGAGTATTGCCATTCTGTGTGGCAGTACTCTTTTTTGTATAAAAATATTTTGCAGACAAAATAGTTGACATGCGAACTATTATATGTTAATCTGTTAACAGGGAATAATGCTCTCCCTTGGTGCAAACCTAAACCGCTTTTTCAAAGCTGATGACTTCTACAATCGAAAGGATTGGGGAAGTGTCAGCTTTTTTCTTGCTTTTGTAAAAAAGTAACAATCCCCATCCGAAACGGAAGGAGGGAAGATTGTAAGAAAAACTTTGTTATTTTACAAACAAAAGCTGTAGAAAACTGACAAAAAGTGGAAAAAGACAAGAAAGGAAGAGGAAAAATGGCAGCAATGCAGGAGTATGTACAGAAAGCAGAGGCAGTTGCAGAGGAATTTTTGAACAAATATGATTTGAACAGTGCGTATGACCATGATGTTGTGGCAGAGGTTCTGGCTGCACTGGCAGAAAAGGATTTACTGCGTTTTGGATTTTCTGATTCTGACGTAACAGGGCCGCAAAAGGGAGACATGGCAAAGGCGTATGCCGTAATCAGCACACTGGCAGGCAAAAGCGGCGTGCTTGCGAATATCTACATGGTAGGCGGTCTGCTGGCACCGCTCTGCGTGGCTTATCAGGGCACAAAGGCGCAGAAGGCGGACATTCTGACAAAGGTTGCGGAAGGGAAGATGCAGCTTGCTTTTGCACTGACAGAACCCGATGCAGGTTCTGATGCGGCGGCGGCAAAAACACAGGTGCTGGGCGGCCGTGCTTATTTCGATTTTGAACCTGTATCCCATTATTACAGAGAAGCACCGTTCTCCCTGTTTGCAGGCGGCACGGTTGAGGTGCAGAAAATGCTGATTGCACGCAGCATGGGCATCTGATAAAAAATAAAATAGAATAAAATGAATTTTTGGCTGACCTTTCAAACGGATATGGAGGGTCAGCCTTTTTTGCTTTTGACAGAAACTTTTCTGATACTTTCTTTTTTTCTGCGAAAACTAAGGGAAATCGGGCGGAAAGGAGACGCATCATGCTTGTGGAGCTTGCGAGTACACCTGTCGCGGCAGGGTTATTTTTTCTTTACATCAAGGATAAATATGAAAAAGAGCCTTGGAAAATGTTGTTTCTGGGGGTTCTTTTCGGGTTGTATACAGCGGCGGTGGTGTATGCGCTCGGGAGCTTCTTAGAGGAACGGTTTCCGCACGAGGAAACCCCGTTTTACACGGCCTTTTTCAGCTCGGCAGGGGTGGAGGAGGCAGTGAAATTTCTGTTTCTGTTTTTTCTCATCTGGGGCAACCGCAATTTCAATGAGCCGTTGGACGGAATTGTATACGGTGTATTCGTTTCGCTTGGCTTTGCGTGGGCGGAGAATGTGATTTATGTGACACATCCGATTCTGGGCGGCTATGAAACGGCATTGGCGCGGGCGTTCCTTTCCGTACCGGGGCATGGGCTGTTTGGTGTCCAGATGGGGTATTATTTCGCATTGGGGAAATATCGGAATCGAAAAAGATACCTGCCGCTTGCCTTTTTCTGCCCCTATCTTGTCCATGCGCTGTATAATTATTTTCTGCTGAAAAAGGAATCTGTCTTTTGGTTATTTTTTGCAGTTCTGGAACTCTGGCTCTGGGTTTTCGGGTTAAAAAGAATCAAAGAGCTGCAAAATTGCTCGCCGTTTCGGGAAAATTTATCAAAAGAGCCTTAGCAGGGGGAGAGAATCTTTTGGAAATACCTTGAAAAAGGACAGAAAACAGGATATACTATAACCAGTGCAAAAACTGAACAGGCGGGAGGAAAAACGATGATAGAAGCAGTCAGCTGCGGCGGCGTTGTGATATACAAGTGGAAGATCCTTCTGCTGTATAAAAACCAGAATGGCAGATACATGGGCTGGGTTCTTCCCAAGGGCACAGTGGAGGAAGGCGAAACCTATCGGCAGACGGCTTTGCGCGAGGTGAAGGAAGAAAGCGGGGCAAACGGCGAGATTATCAAATACGTCGGGAAAACCCAATATACCTTCAAGGGCAGCGAGGATACCGTAAACAAAACGGTGCATTGGTATCTGATGAGTGCCAATTCCTTTTACTGCAAACCGCAGAGCGAGGAATATTTTGCCGATGCCGGTTTCTATAAATTCCATGAGGCTTATCATCTGCTGAAATTTAACGATGAACGCCAGATTTTGAAAAAAGCATACTATGAATATAGTGAAATGCGTAAAAACAAAGAGTTTTTGAGAAGAAAATTCGGTGAAAGCAAATCATAAAAGGCAAAAGGAGAGATGCGATTATGAAAAAATATTTTGAAGCTGCACCCAACTTTGACGGTTTGAAGGAAAAAATTATCGTTCTGAAAGACGGAGAAGATAAAAAGACACTCATTGCTGTGATTGCACTGGTAACAGCTGTGCTGATTGCCGTAACAGTGGGTGTGGTTTACCTTCTGAAAACAAGAATGGATGATGAATACGAAGAAGACTGGGATTATGACTGGGACGATCTGGATGACGAATTCTGTGACGAAGACGAATGCTGCTGCACAGATAAGGATGTAGATGATTCCGTAAAAGTAGAACAGGCGTAAGGAAATCAAGAGGGTGTGGTAAAATTTTGCTGTCACCCTCTTTTTTTGAGGTAAATGGGACATAAAGTGAACTTGTGGGATGAAAGATAGCCAAATAAGGTGTGTGAAGAAAAATGGAACATAAATTGCAACTGATTAAAAAAATCGCGCCGGATTTGACAGAGGAAATGATCAAACGGTATCGCGTTCTGAAAACGGTCAGACTGCTGCAGCCCTGCGGCAGAAGGCTTGTGGTGCTTTCCCTCGGCATGACGGAGCGGACGGTGCGCAGCGAAATTGAACGGCTGAGCGCGCAGGAACTGGTTCATGTTTCCAAAATCGGCATGAGCCTGACCGAGGAGGGCATGGAGGTTCTGGAAGGATTGGAGGCAATCTTCTCTGCGCTGACGGGACTTTCCATTCTGGAGGAACGGCTGACGGATGCCCTTGGGGCGCAGAAGGTATTTATTGCACAGGGGGACAGCGACAGCAGCGAGCGCGCCCAGAAGGAAATGGGGCAGCTTGCGGCAAGAGTGCTTTCCGAAAATACAACGGAGGATTTACGGATTGCCACTGCAGGCGGCTCTGCTATGGCGGAACTGGTGCAGGC
>JBNMGO010000350.1:0-2003 GCA_050872285.1 Anaerotignum sp. | reverse complement strand
TCACACCTCCCAGCTTCGCCAGTTCCATAAAGAAGGACGGGTAAGATTTATTAACCGCCTCCGCACCCAGAATTGTCAGCTCTACGCCGAGGCTCACCGCCGCAATCGCCATTGCCATTACGATACGGTGGTCATTATGGGAATCAATCACGATTTCCCCCTCGGGTGGATTGCAACCGCCTGTAATGATGATGCTGTCAGGCTTTTCTTCCACTTCCACACCGATTTTCTGCATACATTCTGCCATCACCGCTAAGCGGTCACTTTCCTTCATCCGCAGTCTGCCTGCGTTATAGATTTCGGTTTTGCCCTCTGCCGCAGCCGCCGCTACGCAAAGAATCGGCACCAGATCGGGAATCTGGGACGCATCAATGCGGATGCCCTTCATCTCCTTATGGGTTGCCGTAATCTGGTTCAGCGCAACCTTTGTTTCCGCGCCGAATTCCTCGAGCAGCGCCGCAATGGCTCTGTCCCCCTGCGGAGATTCCATATCCAGTCCCTGACAGCTGATACTACCGCCAATCGCGCCTGCAACGAGCCAGAACGCCGCATTGCTCCAATCCCCTTCTGCGTAGCGCATCCGAGGGCCTTGGTATTTCTGCCCCCCGGGGATTTTCCAGCCGCTTTCGGTTTCCGTTACCGTAATCCCGAAGGTTTTCAGCGTTTTCAGCGTCATATCAATATAGCCCTTGGATTCGATTTTTGTCGTCAGTCGAATTTCGCTTTCGCCCTCCAATAGAGGAAGTGCGAACAGCAGCCCTGTGATAAACTGGGAGCTGACATTCCCCGGCAGAGTATATACGCCACTGGTCAGCTTGCCTTCCAAAGTAACGGGCAGGTGGTCGTTGTCAGACTTGCAGCCATGCTTTGCCATCTCGTCAAGCAAAACGCCAATCGGACGTTCAGGGAGTCTCCCCTTGCCTTCAAAGCGGCAGTGCTTCCCCAACGCACCTGCAATCGGGAGCAGGAAACGGAGGGTGGAACCACTTTCGCCGCAGTCGAGTGTACAAAGCTGTCCATCTGCCTGTCCGGTACCCTGTCCACTTGCCTGTCCAATCCCGTCCACTGGACAGGGGAGTGGACACCCAATCGGCATCACATAAATGCCCGAAGGCTCGCGCTCGATTTCCGCACCAAGGCTTTGCAGACAGCGCGACGTTGCTTCCATATCCTCAGACCAGCCATCCACAAACAGCACGCTTTCCTCTTCCGCCAATGCCGCCGCAATCAGAGAGCGATGCCCATCGGATTTCGAGGAAATGATACGCACCTGTCCCTGTTTTAATGGAGTTTTCTCAATTTTAATATTCATATCATACCGCCTTTACGCCAATGCCGTTCTGACCAGCTCCAACACTTCATCCGTCGGGATTTTCACGATTTCACAATGTCCGATTTTTGTCGGGAAAACAAAGCTGATTTCGCCGCCTCTGCGTTTTTTATCCTTTAATACACCTGCCGCAATTTCCTCCGCTGTGTAGGAAGTGGAAACAGGAAGATTGTTGCGCAGAAGTGCCTGTCGGATGGTTTCCGCAAGACCTTTTTCCGCAAGTCCGCGCCGTTCTGCCACCTTTGCAATCAGATACATCCCGATGGCAACGGCATGCCCATGCGAAAGGGTGAAATTGCTGTTCTTCTCAATGGAATGTCCCAGGGTATGCCCCAGATTCAGAAGCTGACGCAGACCCGTATCAAATTCATCCTCATTGACGATATCCCGTTTCATTTTTACGCAGGTTTCGATGATTTCCTCCAGATTTTCCTTAAAATCACCTGATGCCGTTTTCGCAAACAGGTCTGCATCCCCAATCACGCCGTATTTCAGCGTTTCGGCAATACCGTCTGCGAAAACTTCTTCGGGCAGGGTATCCAAAGTATCCACATCGCAAAGCACCAGATGCGGCCGATAAAACGCGCCTGCCATATTTTTGCCTGCCTTCAGGTCAATGGCTGTTTTGCCGCCGACAGAGGAATCGACCGCCGCCAGAAATGTGGTCGGCACC
>JBNMGO010000325.1:0-2220 GCA_050872285.1 Anaerotignum sp. | reverse complement strand
GCAGGGCGAGCAGGCAGATGGCCCGCCCTGCCATCAGCATACAGAACAGCGGCGGCTGGACGTTTGGCTCGCCCTCTGTTCTGATGATGTTCCACAGAGAAGCAGGCGCGCTCGGAAAGGAGCTTGCCGAAATGGAGGAATGTATGCCCCATTATTACAGAATCACGAACGGGCATGGACAGGGTGCGGAAAAAATCATGCGTGCCGAAGCAGATTTCTTACAGGGAAAATTTGCGGACGCACAGATTGCATTGGAACAGGCGTATGCCCAGATTGAGGGGAACGGGCAGGAAAACATGGCGCTCTGCTGCGATTTTCTGGCAAGGCGGCTTTCCCTCTGCACCGAAACGGCGGAACGGGATTCCTTCGCGGCGCGGCATGCGTATCTGTTAAAACAGCATAATACGGCATGGCTGAATATCTTCAATGCAACTGCCGCCTATTATTATGCCCTGCTGGGGAAAACGGAGAAAATTCCCGAAATCTTCCGCACGCATACGCTTTCTTCCGTCAATATCCTTGCCCCGGGCAAACCAATGACAGAAATGATTGAAAACCAGGTCTATCTGGCGCAGGGTGCTTCTGCAAAGGTCATCGGGCGGAGCGAAGGACTGCTTGCCGCCTGCGCAGGGCTGCATTACGCTTTGGTGGCACTGCATCTGCGGATACAGACTGCGGCGGCGTATGCCATGCTTGGGAAAGCGGAGGAAGCGCAGGTGCTTCTTTTGCAGGCATTGCAGGATGCCGAACCGGATGGTTTTCTTCTGCCCTTCGTGGAAAATTATCGTTACATCCAAGAAGTGCTTGAAAAGCTGCCGCAAACGCCTTTTCTTGCACGCATCCAACAGCTTGGGAGAGCATCCGAAGAACGGCAGAAGCAGCTTTTGGCGCACCGCCCTGCGTCCCTTGCCGCGCTGACAGAACGGGAATATGAAATCGTGAAGCTGATGGCACGCCGCCTGCGGAATCGGGAAATTGCGGAAAAGCTGTTTCTTTCCGAGGGGAGCGTCAAGCAGTATATCAATCAGATTTATTCCAAACTGCAAATTGAGGGGGATACCCACGGAAAACGAAAACAACTCTTTCAATTACTGGAAGAAAAAACCTAACTTTTGGTTAATAGCCTTTTTATTTTTATCCATCGTACAATAACAGTACGGTGGATTTTTTATTTTCTGAAGAAGGGAGGGTATCCGAGGGGAGAAACCGTGATTGATTCAGATGAAAAAGGAGGAATACTATGATAAAACGAATATACAGCAGCCTGCTTACGCTGGTTATGGTGGTGGGACTGCTGCCCGTGACGGCATGGGCGGAAGACCCAGATGCCGATTCCGGGACAACAACCACAGTCAGCCGATTTGATTGTCCTACAGACGGTTGTACCGTAACAACAACAGACGGTATATCATTCAACCATAACGATGATATTTGTCCATATAAAGAGGCTGACCGATACTGCTCGGAATGTGGCTATTTGACGTATGATGCAGAAAGTGACGCCTATCTGCATAAGGAAGGATGCACGCTCAAGGATGCGGCTCAGCCAACCACAATATGTGTCAGCTGTGGCGGCGAAACAGACAGCCATAAGGCAACTTGTCTTTTTGCCTGCCCGACCGAAGGCTGTGCCGTAACATATGACGGAACAACATACACACACAATGATGCAAAATGCCCCTATTCCAACCCTGATTTATATTGTGAGGAATGTGGGTATCTGAAGTATGAAAAAGCCGAGGATGAAGAAGAAGGGGATTATTACCACGATGAAAACTGCTCCATCGGCAATCCGGACGAAGGAGAGGACATCGGAAAGGATACGCCCCCTGCTTCTATTGCCAATGAATATGCCATCGACGGTGTTACCTATTTTGGCGTAGACAGCGACCATTTCGCGGACAGCACAAAGCTGTTTATTCAGGATATGCTTTCTGCAAAAAATGAAAAGCTTGACGGTAAATCCACTGCGGCTTTGTGGCAGTATCTGGCTTACTGTATTCAAGATGACCACGGCAGAGGCACAAACACAGGCAAATTCAAGCGCCAGTTTGATGCTGTGCTGAAAAACGGCTTGGCTTACAATACAAACAGCACTGGCACCTATTCCGCTAATAAAAGCAGCGGAGACAACAGATACAATGTTCGCTCCAGCGGACTGATTTATGCAAACTCCATGGCAGCGGCGGCAGTCGATATGGAAGAACAGGTATACAAAGG
>JBNMGO010000241.1:0-3046 GCA_050872285.1 Anaerotignum sp. | reverse complement strand
GTGTACCTGCAATGAAAGGGAATACAACGCTTGTTCCCGTTACGGACGCGGCGGTGCTGTTTCCGCTTTATCCAGCGTTTGCCGGAAAATACAGCGGTATGATTCTGCGTACCAAAGAGGATTTTCTGCGGAAAACGGCGGACTATGCTGCGGACGGCGGAAAATGTGCTGCATATATTAAGGATAACGAGATAAAAGGCTACGCTTTTTATTACAAAACAGAAACGGAGTTGACCTGCGTAGAAGCGGTTGCTAAGGAGTACGCCGCGTTAATGGAAGGGTTGCTCCGAGAAGCGGAAGGCTTGGCGTTTTCCGCAAAGCTGCCGCCTGAAACCGATGTTGCTTTTCCCTTTACGAATACCGAGAGAAAGCAGAAGGGCGTGATGGGGCTGTGTAATGCACCGGCGTTGCTGCATGCGTTGCAGCTTGAGATTCCGTATGCATTTCGCCTGACGGACACGGTTATTCCCGAAAATAACGGTGTGTTTGATTTTCAGGGAAATCCTTCCGCGGATGAGCCTGTTTTTGAGATTTCCGCAGGGCATCTGCTGCAAATTCTGGTGGGGTATCATTCCCTTGCGGAGATAAAAGAGAATCTGAAAATTTTCGATGAAGAAAAATACAAGGAATTGGATGCTTTTCTTCCGAAACAAAAGTGTTATATTATAGATGAATATTGAAAATGGAGGCAAGCTTTATGCCAAGATGTTTGGAATGTGAAAAAAGTAAAACAGAAGAAGAAACAAAAAACAAAACAGCAGTAAATACAGAAAATGCGGAACTGATGTTCAAGCCCTTTACGCTGGCGGATAAGGCGCGGATTGATTCCTACACAAAGCCCTGGAATCTGGAGTGTTCCGACCTTTCCTTTGCGAACCTCTTTATCTGGGGTGCAGATGGGAAGATGGAATATGCGGAGAAAAACAACGTGCTTTAGATCAAGCTGGAATTCAAAGGCGTTCCCGTGTTCCTCTGGGCTCCCATCCCCATGTACGGCGTGGAGGTGGACTATCGCAAGGCGGTTTATGACGGGATTGATTACATGAGAAAACGCGGCGTTGAGCCGACGTATCGTTCCGTCTGGACGGCATTTAAGGATAAGATGCTGGCGGCATGCCCCGAACTGTTCGCCATGCCAACCGATATCGCATGGGATTATGTATACACCAGAGAAAGCCTTGCAACCCTGAAAGGGAAAAAGCTGCACGGCAAGCGAAACCATATCAATAAATTCCTGTCAAAATATCCTGATTATGAATACAGAAAGCTGGACAAAAGCATGATTGCGGACTGCATTGCGCTGTATGACCACTGGATGGATGAAAAAACAGGCGAGGATGCACAGGAAATGGCAGACGAAAGACGCTCCGTTGAACTGGCACTGCAAAATATGGATGCGCTTGGGCTGACAGGCGGCACAATTTATATCGACGGAAAGCTGTGTGCCTTTACGGTTGGCGAACGCCTGCATCCGCAGATGCAGCTGATTCATATCGAAAAGGGCGATACAGACTATGACGGGATTTTCCCGATTATCAATCAGCAGTATGTCCTGCATGAATGTGAGGATGTAGAACTGATTAACAGAGAGGAAGACATGGGCATGGAAGGGATGCGTAAGGCAAAGCGTTCCTATAACCCCGTGAAGATGATTGAAAAATACCTTATCAGCACCAGAGATTTAAGCGAAGAAAAGGGTATCTGGGGCAAAGAGGAAGCATAAGAAGCAGGAGAAAACGAGTCAGAGTTGAAATATACTCTGGCTTTTTTATTGTTCCGAAGAAAAATCAAATTTTTTATAATTTTTTTCAAATTGGTGTTGACAAATACAGACTTCTAATTTATAATGATTATCAGATAACAATAATTTATCAATTCAAATAGAAAACAATAAGAGAGATTTTAAGGAGGAAAAAGTTATGAAAAAATTTGTATGTTCCGTATGTGGTTATGTTCATGTTGGTGATTCCGCTCCTGCAGAATGTCCTGTATGCCATGTTGGCGCAGATAAGTTCGTAGAACAGAAGGACGGCGAAATGGAATGGGCTGCTGAACACGTTGTAGGCGTTGCACAGGGTGCAAGCGAAGACATTATGGCTGACCTGAGAGCAAACTTCGAAGGCGAATGCACAGAGGTTGGTATGTATCTGGCAATGGCAAGAGTAGCACACAGAGAAGGCTATCCCGAAATCGGCCTGTACTGGGAAAAGGCTGCTTTTGAAGAAGCAGAACACGCTGCAAAATTTGCAGAACTGCTGGGCGAAGTAGTAACAGATTCCACAAAGAAGAATCTGGAACTGAGAATCGACGCTGAAAACGGCGCAACAGCAGGTAAATTTGACCTGGCTAAGAGAGCAAAGGCTGCAAACCTGGATGCAATCCATGACACAGTACATGAAATGGCTCGTGACGAAGCAAGACACGGCAAAGCATTCCTGGGTCTGTACAACAGATACTTCAAATAATTCAAACACAAAAAAACGGAGGACGGGAGAAATCCCGTCCTTTTTGTGGTATAATACCCACGGATTTGCCCGTGGGTTAGCCGCTTACAGCGTCTATCTGCTGTTTTCACAGCAAATTCTACAATTCACAGGCAGAGCCTGCTCATACCATGCCTTGCGGAAGAAAATATCTGCTTCGCAGCTGTTCTCTTCCCCTGTAAACATGGTACAATAAAAGCAAAATCAAGGAGGTGCTTTATGGCAGAATTCAAGCAAAATGAGATTTATTTCGGATTTCGTTTACAGAAAATCGAAGAAATCAGCGATATTCACAGCACAGCATATCTTTTTTCCCACGAAAAGAGTGGTGCGCGCTTATTATATCTGAAAAATGCGGATCACAATAAGGTTTTCAATGTGGCGTTCAAAACGCCGCCCGATAGCGACTGCGGTACGCCGCATATTCTGGAACATTCCGTACTTTGCGGCTCCAGAAAATATGAAGCTAAGGACCCCTTTAACGAACTGGCGAAAGGCTCTTTGAATACCTTCCTCAACGCCATGACCTATGCGGATAAGACGATGTACCCCGTTGCAAGCTG
>JBNMGO010000118.1:0-5003 GCA_050872285.1 Anaerotignum sp. | reverse complement strand
GTCCGTATCCTTTGCCACCAGACGCACACGGTCGGTTTTATTCATCAAATCCACCAGATGCTCCATGGCATCGCCCATCTTGCCGTAATCCAGATTGCATACATTAAAATAGAAATCCTCGAAATCCTCCAGAGAGGTCTTTGCGGACTGCGCCATGGCGTTTGTGGGGTAGCGCAGAACCACCCATTTCGTATGGGGCACGCGAATCTGATGATGCACAGGGTCATCATACAGGCGGTTCTGGATGTCGATTTTTTCTGTCGGTACATCATACTGCTCGGTCAGGTTGTCCTCGTCGCGCACGCCGATGAAGGCATCCATCTGTTCCATCAGACGGCAGTCCACCTCCGCCATGATTTTCTGCTGTTCTTCCGTTGCGCCCAGAAGCAGCTCACGCTCCAGAGAATTTGTCATCATTTTTATGAAGGGAATCGCGCCCACCTTGTAGGTTTCTTTGATAATCTGCTTTACTAAGGGCAGGGGATGCACGCCGTTGCAGGAAATCCAGACCTTTTCGCCTTTTTCCAGTCGGCAGGAATAATGCACGAGGTTATATGCCAATGTTTTGATTCTTTCATCCATTTCAGAAGTCTCCTTTCATGCCGTAAAAAACGGCTTTCTTCCATAGTATTGTACAATGTTTTACGAAAATACGCAAAGAAATTGACAAACATATCCCTTAAAAGATAAAATATATCTATTACGTTCACTCGTGTATTCCTGCGGGCAGATTTATGCCTGCATAAGAATCCGCATATTGCGCGCGTGAACAAGGACAGGCAACAAAAGGCAATCAGAAAGGGGATGCTTTGATGCGTGTTGCAATTCCCACAAAAAACGGCAGAATCGATCCGCAGTACAGCCGTGCGGCGGAATTTACGATTTATGAAATAGAAATTGAACTGGTGAAGAAAAAGGAAATTGTTCCGCTTGGGAAAACCGCCATTGCGGATTTTCTGACAGAGCAGGACATCAATGCCGTCATCTGCGGCAACATCCGTTCCTCCGCCCGCAATATTCTCCGCGCAAAGCGGATTGAACTGACCTATGGGGTGCTTGGCGAGGTGGATGATGTGATGATTCGTTACCTCAGCGGCGAGCGTCTGGGGGATATTGATGAAAACGCCTACTGGAAAGCAGGCAGAGAAGGAGAGTAATCTATGGCACTACTGGAACGTTTTTTTCCGGATATTTATGTAAAATCTGTGTTTGAGCTGCCCCTGGAGGATTTGAAAAAGCTGGGCATCCGCGGTCTGGTGTTCGATATTGACAACACCGTTGCGCCCTTCGATGTGGCAGAGCCGGACGAGGAAATCGTGGAGCTGTTTGCCTTTTTGCGAAAAGAGGGATTCAAACTCTGCATTTTGTCCAATAATACGAAGGAGCGCGTGCAGCTGTTCAACCGCAGGCTTGGTGCGCTGGCAATCCATAAGGGAGGCAAGCCCGGCATTAAGAAGCTGAATCGGGCAATGGAAATCATGGGAACAACGCCCAAAACCACCGCCATGGTCGGCGATCAGGTCTTTACGGACATGTGGTGAGGACACCGCGGCGGACTGCTCTGCATCATGACGGCGCCCATCTGCAACAGAGATCAGCTCATTACGAAGGTAAAACGCGGCGCAGAGCGGCAGGTCATGAAGGTTTATTTCAAGAAATATGGGAAATAAGCGTTGTTTTTTCAATTTTTTATTGAAAAATACGGCTTCATCTATTAGAATATATAAGGATATGTTTATTTTTGGAACGATAGAATAAACATCGATTTTGGATTTATAAAAATGATAAATAATTTGAGGAGGAAATATCATGATTTCTGCAGGTGAATTTAGAAAAGGCATTACTTTTGAAATGAACGGTGAGCCCCATGTAATTCTGGACTTCCAGCACGTTAAACCCGGTAAAGGCTCTCCCTTCGTAAGAACAAAATACAAAAACATTCTGACAGGTGCAACAAGAGAAGAAGCGTTCAACCCCAACGACAAATTCCCCAAGGCACACATCGAAACAAAGAAGATGCAGTACCTGTACAATGACGGCGAACTGTACTACTTCATGGACAACGATACCTTCGACCAGATTCCTCTGCACCATGATCAGGTAGAAGAAGCTCTGAAATATCTGAGAGAAAATGACGAAGCAACCATTAAGTTCTACAAAGGCTCTCCTTTCCTGGTAGAAGCACCTCAGTTTGTAGACCTGCTTATCACAGATACAGAACCCGGCTTCGCAGGCAACACAGCACAGGGCGCACTGAAACCCGCAACAGTTGAAACAGGTCTGGTTATCCAGGTTCCTCTGTTCATCGAATCCGGCGAAAGAGTACAGATTGACACAAGAACAGGCGAATACCTGGGCAGATCCAAAGAATAATTTTGACTGATATCTGCATTTGATTTGGAGGCTATGACAAATGGAATATTTTGAAAAGAAGATTACTTATCTGAGAGGTCTTTGTGATGGAAGTGACTTCCCTGCGGACAGCAAGGAAGGGAAGATTTTCCATGGAATTCTGGATGTTCTGGATGACATGGCTTTCATGCTGGAAACCTTTATGGACGATGAGGAACTTGTGATGGAGGATGAGGATTTGGACGAAACAGACGAGCCCATTTTCTTCTATTCCTTTAACTGCCCCGAATGTGGACAGGAAATCGATGTGGACGAACAGACCATGGAGATGCAGAAGGAAATTCCCTGCCCCGGCTGCGGCGCAATGGTTCCGATTGGTTCCGCGGATATTGATGATCTGCAATTTTAAGAAGTAATTTAAAAAAGTGAAACCCGACATCAAAAGGGTTTCACTTTTTTTATTTTCTGTTTTGAGGCTTATATATTTGGAATGGATGCAGGCTTTATTTTTTTGCCGCCAGATTGCAGACGGGGATTTTCTTTTTTTCGCAGTAGGCAACGGTATATTTTGTGCCGCCGCGCCGTTGTTCCGGCAAAAGGTATGCGATGCAGAAACAGCTATGGTCAGCCATATAACGGTTTCTTTTCTGCATACAGCCGTTGAAATAATGCGGAGAAATAAAAATAACCTCGTCTGCCTGCGCCTTGATTTCCGCATACCGCAGGACATCTGCCTGTTTCCATCCCTTTGTCTGCTCGGGGCAGGGGAATGCCAGATAAAGGCGGATTTCGGAAATTTCTTTTTTTACACGCAGAACTGCTTCCGCCGCCAGAGTATCAAAACCAAGCGCACCGCCGCAATAAAAGACGGTAAATCCCTGCTCTGCTAAAACGGAAATTTCGGCTTGTAAAGCGGCAGACAGATGGGAAAGTTCTTCTTTCGGGATGGTTCTGTGTCCTGTGAAACAGCAGGATTTTTCTTTTCGCTCATACATAAAAACACCTCTGCAAACATACTATAGTATATTTACATTATACAATCAAACAATCTTTAACGCAATTCCTATCATTATTTAATATGGTATCAATACATACTATATGAAAAGATGAGATATGTTATTGGAGGGATTGACTTGGTAAGATTGAGAGCGGATGAACTGCTGAAGCAAACAGGACATACAAAATATTGGCTCGGCAAGCAGCTTGGCACAAGCTGGCAAAATTTAACGAAAATGCTCAACAACGAAACGAAATCCATTCGTTATGAAGTAATTGAAACCCTCTGTCAGATTTTTGAATGTACCCCGAATGATTTGTTTGTTTTTGATGAAGCGCCTTATGAGGGATTTCCTCTGGAAACGGAAAAAGAGTAAAAAATACCTCCGGTTTTACCGGGGGTTGTTTCGTTATTATCAATAAAAAACGTATGCTTGTTTCGCATACGGTAAAGAACTTCTGTAAATTTTTATTTTGTGTTTATCCCTCTGTCACCTGATACCGCTTGATGGTATCCGCCAATATTTCCGCAATTTCCTTTTTCCCGTCCATGTATTCCTGCACCAAGTCCATGGTTTCTTTTGTCGGTTCGCTTGCATCCAATGTAGAAATTGCAAGGGCATCATTTACGATTTTTTCGCGAATTACCTTTGTTGTGTCTTTGATTGCATATTTTTTCTCTGCGGTGTAGCCCATTTCTATCACCTCTGCTTTCTGTCTTATGCTTTATTTTAACATATATTCTGCCGTCCTTCCATCAAAAAATAACCCTGAGCCTTTTGGCTCAGGGGTTTCTCTTTTGTGCCTTATTTTCTTTTATCCTTTATTTTTCGGGAACATCGGGCAATCCCTTGAATCCGGCTTCCAGATCCGCATCGGTAGGGATATAATCCGACATCTCGCCGTTATTGAACTTCTCATACGCCACCATATCGAAATAGCCTGTACCGGTCAGACCGAATACAATGGTCTTTTCCTCGCCGGTTTCCTTGCATTTCAGTGCTTCATCAATCGCTACGCGGATGGCATGGGAGCTTTCGGGTGCAGGCAGGATGCCTTCGATTCTTGCGAACTGCTCTGCCGCCTCGAATACGGAGGTCTGCTCTACGGAACGCGCCTCCATCAGCCCGTCATGATACAGCTGAGAAACAACGGGACTCATGCCATGATACCGCAGACCGCCTGCGTGGTTGGGGGAGGGGATAAAGCCGCTGCCCAGTGTGTACATCTTCGCCAGAGGGGTTACCATGCCCGTATCGCAGAAGTCATACGCAAATTTCCCTCTTGTCAGGCTCGGGCAGGATGCAGGTTCAACCGCGATAATCTGATAATCCTTTTCGCCGCGCAGCTTTTCGCCCATGAAGGGAGAAATCAGCCCGCCCAGATTGGAGCCGCCGCCTGCACAGCCGATGATGATATCCGGCTCAATGCCGTATTTATCGAGTGCCGCCTTTGTTTCCATGCCGATGATGGACTGATGCAGCAAAACCTGATTCAGCACACTGCCCAGAACATAGCGATAGCCCTCCTTGCCGACTGCCGCCTCAACCGCCTCGGAAATGGCACAGCCAAGACTGCCCGTTGTGCCGGGATGCTCTGCCAAAATCTTCTTCCCGATTTCCGTTGTGGTGGAGGGAGAGGGGGTTACGGTTGCG
>JBNMGO010000183.1:0-3719 GCA_050872285.1 Anaerotignum sp. | reverse complement strand
ATAAAAAGCTTTACAAATACACAGGTGATGTGGTTGTGGATGGCAAGCCTTCGCTGAGCCGTATGTTCCGACCGCCTACCTTAGCTGTCAGCAAAATTGGCTTGACGCAGGTATTTGATACCGGCTTTGACTATTCTGTTTCCGGCGCATATTCCACCGGGAACTATGAAGCAAGCAGCTACAATGATATGATTCAGAGGCTGACACGACGCAGTATCGGCAACGGAAAATATGGTACCGTAGGGAATGGTACGGTTCTGGTGATGCACATGCAGGAAAATGCAAAATACACCGCACAGGCACTGGACTACATGATTCCCCTGTGGAAGGAGCAGGGCTATAGCTTTGCCCGTCTGGATGATTACCTGAAGTAAGGAGGGGAGAATATGCGTTTTCTGAAAAAACAGAAAGATGTGGAACTGAAAGTATTTGACGGAGATATTCTCCTCGGCGAACGCGGTGACAGAAGAATTCTGCCGGATGTTCCCGATCCTTCGGGCAAGCGTTCCACTCTGGACAGAAGAGGGGTGACGGGGGAAGAGGAGGATATTGCCTCCATCATGCAAAACCGAAAATCGGGTATCCGTTACGAGGCAACCTTTCCTGTTAACATCCATCTGACAGATGCAGAAGGACATACCTTTTCCATAAACGGCAAATGCAAGGATATTTCTGAAACGGGGATTCTGGTAAATGTCGGGGATGCCCGTAATCTGGAAAAAATAAAGGAACTGAAAACAGCAGAGCTGAAATTCAGGGTTCCGCCCGGCAGTATGCCCGAAGGCAACGAAATGAAGGTAAAAACGGGCGCGCAGTATGTCAGAGATTTTGAGAGGGACGGAGAAATACTGGTTGGCTTTACCTTTGTTGAAAGTCTTGGTATTTATATGAAACGCCATAAGGACAGATATGTTTATGTCGGCGGTATTCTTCTGCTTCTGACAATCAGCCTGATGATTGCCATGATGCGCGGGGAAAGCATTATTTATTATAAATATAATGCCGTGCTGTATACCTACAGCCTGATTGCGGCACTGTTTCTGCTGAGCCGCTATGCCTTTGGTGCGCTTTATCGTCCTGTGAAAATCAATCCCGATTTTCAGCCGAGCGTGACAATTATCATTCCCTGCTTCAATGAGGAAACGTGGATTAACCGCACGATTATTTCCTGCATGAATCAGCATTACCCTGCGGATAAGCTGCAGGTGATTGTAGTGGATGACTGTTCTTCGGACAATTCCGTACAGGTGATAAAGGATACGATTGATAAAATTGCAGAGGCGGAGGATGCACGCATGAATATCCGCGACCGCCTTTCCTATATTGTGCAGGAGAAGAATGCAGGCAAGCGTGCGGCACTCTGCCGCGGCGTGGATGAAGCAAAGGGCGAGCTGGTTATTTTCGTGGATTCCGACAGCTTTTTAGATCCTTATGCCGTGGTGAATCTGGTGCAGCCCTTTCAGGATCCGAAGATGGGCGGAACGGCAGGCAGAACAGACGTTGCCAATACCTATACCAACAGCCTGACGAAAATGCAGTCCGTCAGATATTATATTGCCTTTCGTATCATGAAGGCATCCGAAGCGCTTTTCGATGCCGTAACCTGCCTTTCCGGGCCGCTTTCCTGCTACCGGAAGTCTATCGTGCTTTCGCACAAGGAGGATTGGCTGAACCAGAAATTTCTGGGGCATAAGGCAACCTTCGGGGACGACAGAGCAATGACGAATTTCGTACTGAGTGAATACAGAACCTATTATCAGGATACGGCAGCCTGTTCGACCATTGTGCCAAATAAGCAGAAGGTCTTTCTGAAACAGCAGATGCGCTGGAAACGTTCCTGGCTGAGGGAATCCCTGATGGCAGGGGCGTTTATGTGGCGGAAGGAACCATTTGCGGCACTGAATTTTTATATCGGACTTCTGGTGCCGATTCTTGCGCCTGTGGTTGTGGTCTATAACCTGTTTTATGTGCCTTTTACACAGCATATTTTCCCGACCACCTTTCTGGTGGGGCTTTTGCTGATGTCGCTGATGATGAGCATTGCACAGCTTTTCTTCCGCAAAAGCTCGACATGGTATTTCGGCTTTTTGTTCTGCCTGTATTATGAGGTGGTGCTGCTCTGGCAGATGCCCGTTGCATGGGTCACCTTCTGGAAATCGACCTGGGGTACCCGTATGACGCCCAGTGATGTGAAGGAAAAGGCTAAGAAAGCAAAGAGAAAAGAGAAGAAGGAACAGAAGAAGCGAGGGAAACGCACAGATGTATAAAATAGAAACAAAAAAAGATAAAATCAAAATACTTCGTGCGGTTCTGGAAGGGCTTGTTCTGTTGTTGGCATTGTTTGCCATTCTCCGCGCATTGGGAACGCAACACACCTATCAGCATTATGATGCGAGTGATAAGAGCATTGTCAGCGGAAAGGATGAAGGCTTTCTGGTTGTTTCCTATTTCGGCGTAGACCGACAGGGGACAGATTCGCTCATTTCCACCAAGCAGCTGGATGAACATCTGAAGGCACTGCATGACCTTGGCTATGTCACCATCAGCCAGAAGGATATTACCGCCTATTATGAAGAAGGCACGCCTCTGCCGGATAAAGCATTATTTCTGATGTTTGAGGACGGCAGACGGGATACGGCGCTTTTTGCGGAAAAGATACTGGAAAAATATAATTACCAGGCGACCATATTAAGTTATGCCGATAAATTTGCGGAAAAGGATCCGAAATTCCTTTCTCCTGATGATTTGAAGGATCTGGAAAAGAGCGGCTATTGGGAGCTTGGCTCGAATGGGTATCGGCTTTCCTATATCAATGCGTATGACCGCTATGACCGCTTTCTGGGGGAAATGACGAGTGATGAATTTGTCAACGTCAATCAGTACCTCAGCAGGGACTATAACCATTATCTGATGGATTATATTCGGGATGAGGACAGAATCCCGACCGAAAGCAGAAAGGCAATGACGGGAAGAATCACGCGCGATTATCGCTACATGGAGAAAATCTACAGCGAGGAGCTTGGCTCTGTTCCTCTGCTTTACTGCCTGATGCACTCGAATACGGGGATGTTTGGGAATAACACAAGCGTCAGCAGTGTGAATGAGGAAAATATCACTGACCTGTTCGCAATGAACTTCAACCGTGACGGCTACGCATGGAACACCAAGGCGTCCTCTGTGTATGACCTGACCAGAATACAGCCGCAGGCATATTGGAACACAAACCATCTGCTGATGCGGATAGAGTCAGACCTTCCGGAGGAACAGAAAAGCAAAATCACTTTCGTAACAGGAAGCGGCAAAAGAGCGAAAAAGAATCAGGAATGCTGGAAGCTGCAAAGCGGCGCGGCAGAGTATAAAAAGGACAGCGTTATCCTGACGAGCGTGCCGCAGGGCGAAGGGATGCTGAACCTTGACGGCGCAGAGGTGAAAAATGCGGAGGTTTCTGTGGATCTGCAGGGAAACAAAATCGGGACACAGACGATTTATCTGCGCGCGGATGCAGAGAAACAGAAATATATTTCCGTTGCTTTGCAGAATAACCACCTTGTGGTTTCGGAGAAAACCGGCGGCGCGAAGAGTGATTTATTTGAAATGGACTTGCATGAGCTTGTGCCGGAAAACAAGAGAACCTCTGCAGAAGAGGACAGAAGGGATTCCCTTGCCGCAGAATTCCGCATGAGAGGACGGTTTGCGGACAGCGCCGCGGACAGCCTTGT
>JBNMGO010000002.1:0-14731 GCA_050872285.1 Anaerotignum sp. | reverse complement strand
CTACAGCGACATCAAAACCCCGAGATATCCGCAGGGACAGCCCCTCGCGTTGATTGCCAGAATTGCGGAAAGCGGCACCAGTTTTTCGCAGAAAACGCCCTTTGTGCGAAAGGCATTGAAAACGGCAAAGCCAAAGGCAGAGGCGGAAATCAAAAAAGTATTTGAAACAGAAATTGAAAAAGTAATGAAAGGATGAGGAAAATATGGCAAAGATTGGCTTGAGCAAACCTTATTGTGCAAAATACAGCAACACAGGCGAAACAGTAAATTATAGCGGCGGCGCGCTGATGGGCAAGGCGGTAGAGCTTTCCATTGAATTGGAGGGCGCGGATGATAATATCCTTTATGCAGACAATGGACCTGCGGAGAGTGCGAATACCTTTGCAGGCGGTACATGGACGCTGACAACGGATGATTTGCTGCCCGATGTTATGCTGCAGGTATTGGGTATTATCGAGCAGGCAATGACGGGATCGGATGTCAGCACCAAGGATGCAAAATGGTACATCTGGAATGATGAGCAGGAAACGCCCTACCTTGGCTTTGGCGCAGTTGTGAAAATCCAGAAAAACGGTGCAACCAAGTGGCAGGCGGTTGTATTGCCGAAGATTCAGCCGACCAACCCTAACGACACCTTTACCACACAGGGCGAAAAGGTCGAATGGGGGACACCTGAAATCAGCGGTAGTATTCTGCGCAGCGATGCCGCAGGACACCCTTGGAAGATGATTTCCTCCCCTATGGACAGCGAGGCGGACGCAGAGGCGGCAATTAAGAAATTCCTCGGTATTACGGGGGAGCAATGAATGCCGTCATGGCAGCCGAGCATGACGGGGGAGAAGAAACGGTAAATCTGACGGAGGAAACGGAGGAAGAAACGTATGAGAACGGCGAAAATTGAAATTAACAAAAAGGAATATCTGCTGTGCTTTTCCGCTCGCGTGATGCGTGATTGTTCGGAACGCTACGGGAACGCAGAAAATATCGGGAAGGCACTGACGGAGGGGACAGAGGCGCAGAAAATGGACGAGAGTTTCTGGCTGTTATCCGCTATGATGGATGCAGGGGCAAAATATGCCAAAGTAGAGGGCATCAACACGCCGCCCCCTCTGAGCTATGATGCGCTTTACGATTTGTGCGGCATGGATGACCTTCTGGATATGCAGACAAAAATCTTTGAAACGATTGCGGACGGCAGCGAAAGAAGAATTGAAACAGAAGACGAAGAAGGAAAAAACGCGGAGACCACTCGACAGAATCAGATGTCGGGTGGTGCATCTGGTACGGATTGAAAATCGGGCTGTCCTATGAGACAGTCTATGCCCTTCCCTTTGGTGAATTATGCGATTTGATTGCCGTGGAGCAGATAAAAAACGAAGGCGCAAAGATGAAGAAATCCAAGGCGCAGGAGGAAACAGAGTTCTGGCGGCTGATGAGTTTCGTGTAAAATCGTGAAAAATCTTGATATATATCATGTTATGTGATAAGTTTTAGAAAAATGGCACGATATAACACAGGAGGGGTAGTATGAAAAAAATTTTGGCTGTTTTATTATGTGGTTGCTTGATGATGGGCGTTGCCGCAGGCTGCGGAACAGAACAGGCAGAAACACAGACGGAGAAAACCGACGAGGTCAAGGCGTATCCAGAACATATAGATGCCTTTGTAGATACCGCTGATTTTGGCGAACCACCCGAAATTATTTATACAACGTCTGCAAGCGAGAACGGCTTGGAGGGCGAATTGTATAAGATTGAGGGTGAGGTAACAGAAAGCGAGACAACAGAGGATGAGGAAGGCGTAAGCATTGGCTCCTTTACTGTTAAGACGGATATTGGTGAGGTTTCTGTTATCGACCCCAGTTTATTGTTATCAGAATCCGGCGTAGAATATGGAGGTTTTGCGGACGAAATCCTGCAAAAATATTTTGCTATTCCGGAGGATGGAGAAAAGGTATGTGTTTATGTGGAATATCTGGGGTACAGTGATGTTTTGCAAGCCCCGGCGTGCTATTATGGCGGACAGAAGTATGTTGAGAAGGTTGTAGCATCTATGCTGATGGATAACGGCTATGCAGATGAGTCGGAAGACGCAGAACAGCAAGCAGATGCACAGAACAGCGTAACAACAGAGCAGGAAAAAATTGAAAACGGCGCAAGAAAGATCTGTGCAGAAAATTATAAATCTACTACGGTTTCTAATATTACTGTGAACGAGAATTTGGGAACAGACACAGAGGGAGATTACATTCTTCTGGTAGATTTGACTTGGGATGTAAAAAACTCAAAAGATACAACGAAAAAGATGTTAGCTATGTATAGCCAAGATTTTGCGGCGAGAGTAGGAACAGATTTACAGAATGTCAGCGAGGTTACTGCGTTCTGGAAAGTTCCCCATTATTCCAAAACAGATAATGTTGTAAAATACACATACACACGCAAGGATAATGGCATGTATCAGACGGATGCAATGATAAGCACACTTTTAAATTAAATACAAAGAAATCAGAAAGCACTCAAATCATTTGGGTGCTTTTTTCATGCCCTAAAATTAAAAATATTAGTGAGCACTCAGGTTTGAGTGCTTTTTTTATGCAAAAAAAGGAGGTGACGGAATGGGAACGGATATTGGTGCGAAGATTGGCATTGACGGCGAGGCGGCGTTTCGGTCGAGCTTGGCGGCAATCAATTCCCAATTAAAAAATCTGGGCAGTGAAATGAAATCCGTAATTTCTGCGTTTTCGGGCATGGAGAACAGCGAAGGCGCGGTAACGGCAAAGGGTGATGTTTTAAAGCGTTCCCTCAATGCCTCGGCGGAGAAAATGAAGCTGCTACAAAATCAGAGTGAGCGTGCAAAGGCAAGGCTTGCAACCTTATCGGATGAGCTGGAAAAATCCAAGCAGAAGTTCGGGGAGAACAGCGAGGAAGCGCGCAAGGCACAGGATGCCTACAACAGACAGGTTAAGACTGTGAACGACTTGCAAACCCAGATGAACCGTACCACTACGGAAATGAACCGCATGGAGCAGGAAATGCAGGAGTTGGGGAACAGTTCGGATACGCTGTCGAAGGATTTGGATAAGACCGAACAAAGCTCCGCCCGTATGAAAGCCGCCATGAAAGCGGCGGTTTCTGCGGCAGCGGCGGCAGTGGGTACGTTATCGGGGCTTGGCATAGCGGCAATCAAGGTCGGGAGTGACTTTGAGGAATCCATGTCACAGGTAGCGGCAACGATGGGGATGAGCGTTTCGGAAATTCACGAAGGCAGTGAGGCTTACGAAACATTGTCAGCGGCGGCAAAGAATGCAGGCGCAACCACAAAGTTTACGGCTACGCAGGCGGCAGAGGCTTTGAATTATCTCGCCTTGGCAGGGTATGACGCGGCACATCCGCAGAGGTCTTGCCTTCTGTGCTGAATCTGGCGGCGGCAGGCGGTCTTGATTTGGCGTATGCCTCCGATCTTGCGACAGATGCAATGGCGGCTTTGGGCATCGAAGCCAATGCGGATAATCTGACGCAGTTTGGTGACCAGATGGCAAGGGCATCCAGTAAGGCGAACTATAGCGTGGCACAGCTTGGCGAAGCAATTCTGACCGTTGGCGGTACAGCGAAGAACCTTGCAGGCGGCACAGTAGAGTTGAATACGGCTCTGGGTGTTCTGGCAAACCGCGGCATCAAGGGCGCAGAGGGCGGCACAGCACTTAGAAATATGATTCTATCCTTATCCGCTCCGACAGACACAGCGGCGGCAACGCTGAAAAGCCTCGGTGTATCTGCGTTTGATGCGGAGGGCAACTTGCGACCGTTAAATGAAACCTTCAAGGATTTGGATACGGCAATGCGAGGGCTGACACAGGAGCAAAAGACAAATGCGCTGAATGATATCTTTAACAAGGTTGACCTGAAAAGCGCAGAGGCGATGCTTGCCGGATGCGGTGCGGAATTTGACAATCTGGCATATGCCATTACAAACAGCAGCGGCGCAATGCAGGACATGGCAGAAGTGCAGATGGATAACCTCAAAGGTCAAATGACGATTCTCGGCAGTGGCTTAGAGGGGCTTGGCATACAGGTCTATGAAAAATTTGAAACCCCTATGAAGGAGGCGGCGGAAACTGCTATCACATCGGTGGATGAGGTTGCAAGAAATCTGCGGAGTGGAAAACTCTCGGAAAGTGTGGATAACCTTGCGGAAAGCACAGGGCATTTCATGGAAGAAACAACTGCTCTGGCGGTGAAGGCTCTGCCAAAGGCAATCAATGCCCTTGCAACGATGCTCAGACATACAAAGGAGATTAAAAATGTAACGCTGACAGCGGCAGCGGCGGTCGGAACCTTTAAGGCGGTGCAAAGTCTTTCTACAGCGGTGAAAAGCTGGCAGGCGGCGGAAAAAGCAGTACGCGTTTACACAGCAGCGTTGGCGGTCAATCGAAATGCAGAATTACTGCTGACCTCTACGCTGAGTGCGAAAGAAATTGTGGTTGGTGTGGTGACAGGCAAAATTGCTCTCATGACTGCGGCACAGACTGCCTATAACGCTGTGGTGGCGGCATGTCCGCTTGGACTTCTGATTGCAGGCGCGGCGGCATTGACGATTGGTTTGGTTTCTCTGCTTTCTGCGACCGAGGAAGAAAGTGAGGGGATGCGCGAGTTCCGAAAGCGTCTGGAGGAAACAACGGATTCCATCAATCAGCAGGCAGAGGCGCGCAAGAGCATGAAGGAAACCGCGCAGGAAAGCATCAATCAGTCTCTTTCCGAAATGGCTTACACAGATAGCCTGATTCGTCAGCTGCAGGAGCTTTGCGATGCAAATGGACAGGTAAAGGATGGCTACGAAAACAGGGCAAAGGCTCTGGCGGAGCAAATCAACAGTGTGATCCCGAATGCAATTTCTCTGACGGAAAAGGAAGGACAGGCGTATGTGCAGACAGCTGATAATCTGGAATTGCTGATGGAAAAGAAGCGTGTCAATGCTCTTCTGAACGCAAAAGAGGAGGCGTATACAGCAGCAATCCAGAACCAGACAGAGGCAATGCAGAACCTTGTGACATTGCAGGATGATATTGCTGCCAAGAAGCAAGAGCTGATTGAAAAGGAAAAAGCATATCAGGATGCCTTGATGGGCGGCAGTACAGGGGAACAGACAAAAGCCATGGCTGCTTTGCAGCAGGTAAAGGATGACCTTGCGGAACTGCAGGGAAATTATGATAAGCAGGTAAACATCCTGCGTGAAGGTTATGAGGCGATTGATAACTATGAGCGGCTTGCAGCGGCGGCACAGTCGAACAGCATAGAAGAAATGAAAGCGGCAGTTGCTGATTACTCCTACCAACAGCAGAAGGTAACAGACGAAACGAAGGATGCCTTAGACCAACGTGCAGAGGCGATTGAGGGACACCTCAAAGAAAGACTGAAAATGGCGCAGGACGCAGGGTATGAAATCAGAGAGTCGGAATTGAATTATTTGACGGAAACCTTTGAGGATTATTGCGATATTGCCAGACAGTATGAGGCGGCAGGCAGGGAAATCCCTGAAAACGTAACGAAGGGAATTAACGAAACTGCGCCACAGGTTGCAAAGGCTTACTCTGTTATGCACGAAAAAGGATTGGTTGAAACAGAAAAAGCCAACGCCAAAATGGAAAGCTTGGCGAGAAACTGCACGGAAGGTTTTGCAAACGGTTTGCTTTCTAAGGACGCCATGAATAAAGTGGTTTCTGCGGCGGAAAAAATCAGCACTACACTGAAAGAAAAAATCAAAGCTATTTTTAAAATCAAATCTCCCTCTCGTGTCATGCGCGACGAGGTCGGCAAACAGATTCCTGCCGGCGTTGCTGTCGGTATCGAGGATGGCACAGGCGAGGCGGTCAAGGCGGCAGAGCAGATGGCTGAGGATGTTGCAGAGGCGGCAGAGGGCATGGATTCCATGGTAGCCTTCGCACAGCAGACTGCCCGTAAGGTTGGGGATGTGCTGAAAAGCGAATTAGAGAAAACCAACAGCGAAATTGAAGCCTTACAGAAGAAATCGGAGGAAAAGAAAGCCGCCGAGGAATTGAAGGAATACAAGAGCAACCTTGCGAAAAAGCGTGCGGAGCTGAAGAAGGCAGAAAAGAAGAATCGGCAGAAGATACAGGAAGAAATTGCAAAACTGGAAAGCGACTGGAATAAAAAACAGGAGGATGCCGCAAAAACGGCAGAGGAAAAAAAGCTGAAGGAGAGGCTTTCTGCATTGCAGACCTTCCAGAAGGAATACGAATCGGCGCTTTCCAAGATTGAAAGCAAGCAAACCAGCTTACAGGAAAAACTGGCTGACTACGGCTCTTTATTTGAACGCGTGAAAACAGAGGACGATAAGGAGTTATTTCAGCTTGGGGATTTGGATGCCGAAATCAGAAAAATCCGGAAATACAGTGATGCGATTGAAGAAATGCAGGCAAAAGGCTTGTCTGGTGGTTTAATGAGTGAAATCTCCGCAATGAGTGTGGATGATGCTCTTGACTACATGGATAAGCTCTCTCGCATGTCTGATGTGAAATTGCAGGAATACATCCAGAAATACGAAGAAAAACAGCAGTTGGCGGCGGAGGCGGCCAAAAAGTTCTATCAAAGCGAGTTTGACGCACTGGAGCAGAATTACACCGAAAAGCTGCCGCAGACCCTCGGGGAAGTCAAGGAGGAACTGTACCAGGCAGGGACAGAAGCGGCAAAGAGCTTTACGCAGGGCATGACTGCTGACAGCAAAACAGACGTTGCAGGTGCTGTCTCCGGAGCTGTCGCGAGCGCAAGCCAGAATACGCAGGGGATAACCATGAAACAGATTGTTGCATCTTTGCAGGCGCAGGAGCCTGTTCTGACGGAATATGTGCAGGCAATGGAAATGCGGCTTGCGGAGGTTATGACAGGTTTTCGTGTTGAGTATGTCAATATTGGCGAAATGATGATGGCAGGACTTGCCGATGGTATTGAGAACGGAAGGAGTGGCGTAATTCAGGCAGTTGCAGAAGTGGTAGCGGCGGCGATTGCGAAAGCGAAGTCTAAACCGGACATTCATTCGCCCTCTAAGGTTTTTGAAGGCTTCGGCGAGTATTCCATGGAGGGCTACGAAATCGGCATCAAAGATAAAATGAAATCGGTGATGCGGACGGTACAGAACAGCATGGATGCAGTTGCACGTCCGCCCAGAGTGGAAACGGCAACAGGCAGCATCAGCAAATCCCAGACCTATACCTACGGGGACATCAATGTGCATATCGACAGCATCAAAAGCGAAAGAGAAGCAAGAGTTGTCGCAGAGCAGATTGAATTTCTCCGCAGACAGCAGGACACAGGAAGGGGTGGTAACACATGATTCACGAAGCATGGTTTACATTCAAAGGCATTGATAGCAGAGAAATGGGTGTTATCGTGACTGCGATGCCCGAAACGGTTCGGGCAGAAAGGCGGATAGAAAGCATTACCGTAGCAGGGCGGAACGGCTCCCTGCATACAGACGAGGGTGTTTATGAAAGCTATGACAGGACGATGGAATGTGCGCTGATAAAGCGAGCAAGACTGGACGAAATTGCAGCATGGCTTGTCGGCAGTGGAGAAATGACATTTTCAACGGAGCCGGATAAGGTGTATCGTGTGACGATTGCGAATAAAATCAGCATCGCCCAGATGATGCGTGTGTTCCAGAAATTTCAGGTTGTGATGGATACGCAGCCCTTCAAATACAGTGTCAATGCCGCAGGGGATGCTTTGGAGCTGACTGCCCCGACCACTATCCGCAACAGTGGCACAGTCTACAGTGAACCGCTGATTACGGTTTACGGCAGTGGGGATATTACGCTTACTGTCAACGGGGCGGATTTCCCCCTGTACGGCGTGCAGGAAAGCATTACCATTGACAGCGAAATGATGGAGGTATTTAAGGGCAACACCAACCAAAACGGCAAATACGGCGGTGCGGAGTTTCCAAGATTTGAGGTCGGGAAAAACGAAATCAGTTGGACGGGGAATGTCAGTAAAATAAAAATACAGCCCCGTTGGAGATGGCTGTAGTTGTCGAAAAATGAAATTTATGGTATGCTGTAAGCGAGGATTATCGCTTGGCGGTTCAGTCACTCTCTGAAAAGGGGGTGATGCTATGAATTGTGTTACATATTCGGATTTATTTCAATTCGGTATGCTCATCGTAGCTATTATCGCCCTGTGTAAAAACAGGGGATAAATAAAAATTGACCGCCTAACAGAAGTTAGACGGTCTTTCCAAAACCATTCGGACTGACCGCCCTTCCAAAAGCGGTAATCCTTTTCTTATGCTTATGATAACAAAAGAAAGATATTCTGTCAAGAAAGGCGCATCTGAAAATGAAACGGATGTGCTTTTTTGATGCGGAAAACAGAAAGGAGTGGGAAAATGGCAAAAACGTATAATCGGCTGGAAATTGATGTGAACAAAAAGCCGACTGATATTATCACAGCGGTGCAGGCGGATAACAACAGCCGGTATCTTGATGTTTCGTTATTCAATAATGGCGTGCCATTGGATTTGACGGGGCATGAAGTGAAAATTTTTATGGCAAAGCCCGAAGAAAGCGGCGAGATTTGGAACGATGGTGTAATTACAAACGCCAAAGAGGGCAGATGCGAGTTTCTGATGACAACAGAGGCATTGGCAAGGATGGGGCATTTGCAAACGCAGATTTCCGTTTGGAAGGACAACACAGAGATTTTGTCCACGCAGGTGTTTGAAATCAACGTGACAAAAACGCTGTTAGGGAACAGCTCTGTAGAATCCTCGAATGAATATGGCACATTGGTGGTGCTGTTTCAAAATTTGTATGAAGCATGCGCCTTAATGACAGATATGGTTTCCTCCTTCGGCAAAAAAGGAGCGGTTGCGGATGCAAGGGATATTGCAACCTTCTGGCAGGGCGTGGAGTATCTGGCGAAATATATGGATACTGATTTGAAGGGGCTGATTGAAAAAGCACTGGCAAACGCTTCTGTACAGGGTGTGTTGGATTTGATTGGTACATCTGGAGATAACGGAAATACAACGGTGTTTGGGAAATTAAACGGAATGGGTGCAATCAAAAGTATTCAAATGATAAAGAACAATAACGGTTTTAATGAATCAGATACATATTCTATTTCTGCTGTTAATCCAACAAAGACATTTTGTTATCTGCAAGGATGTACGATATCATATTCAAGAGGCAGTAAGATAAAAGCTTATGTTGCAAGTGCAACTGCCGTCAAAGCGTGCGGTGATGGTTATGGGATAATTTACGTCATTGAATTTTCGTAAAGAGGGGGAGAATGGATGAAAAGATATGCACAAATTAACAAGAATGGATATGTGATTTCTGATAGTTACCTCTCCGATATCGTGAATCTACCGAATATGATTTTGTTGGAAAAGGGTTTTGATTTGAAAAATAAACGCTGGAACGGGATGCAATGGGAGGAATATACGCCCGAACCCACCCCCGAACCACAGTTGACAGAAACAGAACAGGCAATTTTAGACACAGCAATCAATGTAGACTATTTGGTTTGCATGAAGGAATTGGAAATTTGAAAGGAGTAGATATTATGACATACGCAAGACTGAAAAAACTGATTAGCAGAGGGGCATACGAAAAAGAGGACATGATGAACAAATTAGACGTATTTCTGATGGCGAACCGCATCACAGAGGAGCAGTATCAGGAATTGGTTGGAATGATGGAGTGATGTTATGATTACCATACACGAAAAAACGGCGCAGACATTTGACACAATCGGGCTGGGGACATTGGTTCCCGGCTCTTGTGTTGTCACAGAGGAGCTGAACGGGGCGTATGAGTTGGAGCTGAAACACCCCTATGACGAGGGCGGCAAGTGGAAACGCATCGAGCGTGGGCGGATTCTCTACGCCTCCACGCCCAGAGGGATGCAGCCGTTCCGCATTTACTATGTTAAGCCAAGCATGAAGGAAATTTCGGTCAACGCAAGGCATATCTTTTATGACCTTCTGGACAACCAGTGCAAGCCCATCGCCCACAGCGGCACGGCAGGGGCGGCTTTGTCGGCGTTACAGGCGGCGTTTGCCTATCCCATGCCCTTTTCTTTTGATACGGATATTTCCATCACAGGAACGCTCACAACAGGGCGTATGAATCCCGTACAGGCGTTGTTGTCGGACGATGACGAAGCAACCTCGTTTGTCAAGGGCTACGGCGGCGAGCTGCTGCGGGATGGCTTTCGGGTGTCCGTCAAGGCGGCACTGGGGCAGGACAGGGGTGTTTCCATCCGCTATGGAAAAAACCTTGTCGGGCTTGAGGTGACGGAGGATGAATCGGAGGTCAAGACACGCATTGTCTGTTATGGGAAGGGCGGCTCTGCAACCCTCGAAAGCCCCCATCTGGGCGATTATATCTATCCGAAGATTTACACCCTAGAGGATGAAAATAAGACGCTCTCTGAGGTGCAGGAGGAGGCACAGGCGTTGCTTGACGGCGGCTGTGATATCCCAAGCATCAATATCAAGGTGGACTTTGTGGCACTGGAAAAGACGGTGGAATATCGGGAGTATGCCGTTTTGGAGGAGGTCTTTCTGGGAGATATGGTAACGGTTATCAATACCAAAATGGACTTTCAAAAGCAGGCGAAGGTTATTTCCTACGAATGGGATTGCCTTCTGGAGCAGTACAACGATGTGGAATTGGGGGATTTCATCCCCACGCTTGCGGCATCCGTTACCAGTGGCGTGAAAAGCGGTTCTCTGGCATCCTCTGCGTATATCAATGCGGCATCGGTTATGACACTGCTCCAACAGCACTTGAATGATTTTAACAATCCGCATAAGGTGACGGCGACACAGGTGCAGAGCTAAGGGGGTGAAAATATGGAAACATTAAAAACAGTTTTGCTTTGTGTTCTGGGCGGTGGTGTCGGCTCGGGGCTTATGTCCATCTTACAGGCGTATCTGAACCGCAGATGGGGCAAGGCAGATAAAGAGGATGCCAGAATCACGGCACTTGTCGAGGCAAGCAAGGTGACGATGGTTGACCGTGTGACGTATCTGGGAAAGAAACACATTGCGGCAGGGCATATCAGCCTGTCCGAAAAGAATAATCTGGAGGAAATGCACAGGGCGTACAAGGCTCTGGGCGGCAACGGGCATCTGGATACGGTCATGGAGGAAATCGGCAGATTGAAGGTAGTAGCGGAATGAAAGGGGAATGAAAATGAACAGCACAGTAAAAAAGACAGTACAAAGCCTGCTGACAGTAAAATCCATTGTGACGATTATGCTCACAGTGGTTTTTTCTTATCTGGCGGTGGTGGGGCGTATCAGCGGAGAACAGTTTTTGACTATCTTCTCTGTTGTGGTGGCGTTCTACTTCGGGACACAGTATCAGAAGGGGAAGGAAGGCGTAGAGGATGGGGAATGAAAAAAGACCGATGCGGCGGCGAAGATGGGAGAGGACGAAAAAGCGTTGTCGGATAAAGAATAATATGCTATGATAAAAATATGGAAACCGTGATGGGTGGCTGACCTCCTTTTACTAAGGAGGAGGTGAGGCGTATGACAGTATATGAATCCATGATGTTGATGTTGACATTTGGTTTATTTCTGGTTGCCTTGCTCTCTTATCTACATAAGAAATAAGAGCAATAAAAAAGCTACCCCTCATAGTATCTTGGCAGATTCTTAGGGTAGCCTTTGAATAACACCGAGGTCAACCACACTGTGGCGGTTTCCTACTTAGCTTTATTATAGCACACGATTCTGATTTGTAAAGCATTCGCGGAAAATAGCGAGTGTTTTTTTGTTGCTTTCCTTTGTCCTGTTGCGCAGAAAATGGGAAATGAAAAAAGACCGCAAAGGGCGGTCTTAATCGGGAATGTATTCGATGATGTCACCTGGTTGACAATCTAATAGTTTGCAAATTCTATTAAGATTTAGCCATGAAACAAGTTTGCCTTCTCGTAAAGATTGCAAAGTTGCCTCACCAAGCAATTTCTCCTTGCGGATTCGATTTGTATTATAACCGTTTTCTTTTAAGGCTTTTAGTATATCAATTTTATACTGTATTGACATAGTTGTATGCTCCTTTCTACTAGCTTGTATTATTATACTATCATAGGAAAACACCGAAAACAAGTGTAATTTATACAAAAAGAACACTTGAATTTTGTGTAATATGTATATTGAATTACACTTAAAACTAGTGTAATATATAAGCATAGAAAGGAGGTGAACAAAGATGGGCGGAAAAAAGAAAAGCCCTGTCAACTGGATTGAAATAGCAGTTCAATTCCTGACAGGGCTAGCAACCGGAATAGTCCTCATGATTATTGACAGGTTGCTTGGATAACAAGAGGGGCGCAAGCCCCTCCACATCCAAAGAATACCACAAAGCTCATCTGTTGTAAATATGAAAATACTGTTGATTGTGTCAATCGCTATTGCAGTTGGTTTCATTTGCAAAAATATTTATAAGAATCTGTAAAGTAGAAGAGCAGGGAGGTTTTAATATGCTGATTAAATTTGATGAAAAATATTTGACAATATCCTCTGAGATTACAAATTATGCAAAGCGTGAGGAAATGGACAGAATCCAACAGCTTTGTAATGAAATTGTTGAAGTTATTAAGAGTGTTCGAGAAAGAAGGGTTGTGAAAGTATGAATGATTTACAGATTTTTAACTATAACGGCAACGAGGTCAGAACCATCCAGAAGGACGGCGAACCTTGGTGGGTACTGAAAGATGTGTGCAATGTATTGGATTTATCGGATACAAATAAGACGGCGGAAAGGTTAGACGTTGATGAGCTGACCCGAATCAAATTCGTGACAGGTGGTCAGAACAGAGAAATGCTTTGTATCAACGAAAGCGGCTTATACAATGTCATTCTCCGCAGTGACAAGCCAGAGGCAAAGCCTTTCCGTAAATGGGTTACATCCGAGGTACTGCCCTCTATCCGCAAGCATGGGGCGTATATGACCCCCGAAACACTGGAGCAGGCAATTCTGAACCCCGACATGATGATTAAGCTGTGTACGGCTCTGAAAGACGAGCAGGACAAGAATAAGGCGTTGCAGGCGGTCAATTCCTCGCTGACGGTTGATAACCAGATTATGAAACCGAAAGCGGACTATTTCGATGAATTGGTTGACAGAAATCTGCTGACAAATTTCAGAGAAACAGCAAAGCAGTTGCAGGTTAAGGAAAAGGAGTTTATCAGATTCCTGTTGGAGAAAAAATTTATTTATCGGGATAAGAGGGGAAAGATTCAGCCTTATGCTGATAAAAACAACGGCTTGTTTGAGGTAAAGGAATTTTCCAATGAGAAAACGGGGTTTGCAAGCACACAGACATTGATTACGCCAAAAGGGAGAGAAACATTCAGATTGCTTTTCTTAAAGGCAAGTGCATAAGAAGAAAGAGCGTTCGAGAAATCGGACGCTTTTTTATATGAGAAAGAAGGGATACTATGACAAATGAAACAAAGGTTTGCAGGGATATCGGCGCACTGTCTCCTGTCGCTCAGAAGGCTTGCAGGGCGTTTCTTGCGGCGTGTGAAAAGGAAGGCTTACCTGTTCTGATTACGGAGACATACCGCTCACAGGCGCGGCAGGACTACCTGTATGCACAGGGCAGAACCAGAGCAGGAAAGGTTGTCACATGGACACGAAATAGCAGACATACCGGGCGGATGGCTTGGGACATCTGCAAAAACGTGAAAGGGCAGGAATATGCCGATGCGGCGTTCTTCGCTAAGTGCGGTAAGATTGCCAAGCGGCTCGGGATTACCTGGGGTGGTACATGGGATACACCAGACAAACCGCATTTTGAGGTGACAAAGGATTGGAAGGAGGAGAGCGAAGTGGTAGAAAAGTGCAAAATCATCATTGATGGCAGGGAATATACCGTTGACCGTATTCTGAAGGATGGCATTAACTATATCAAGATTCGGGATGTGGCAGATGCCATCGGGTATGATGTTACCAGTAAGGGCAGTGTTGCTGTGCTGACGAAGAAATGATAAGCATACTTGCAATTTTATATAGGTAAAATGTAAAATACAGATTGAACGTACTCCGATGTCCTTCGGGCCCGGGGTCTTTTAATTTGCTGGCAATTTGCCGGTAACTTGTTATAAAATATTGAATTTTGATAAGTTGAGTGGAAGAACCGCTGAAACAGTATTAAAAAGGAAGAAATTTTAATAACAAAAGCCCCTCTTTCGAGGGGCTGCTTTTTTATTCTGTGAACAATTCCTTCCCAAGACCTGCGGTATATTTTGCACCTGCGGCAAAGCCTTTTTCTTCTGTCTCGGCAATCAGATTATTCAGCATTTCTTCCGCAGTGAAATAATCTTCCGCATTGAGTTTGCTTTTCAAAAATTCCTGCAATTCTTTCATCCTGTTCCCTCCGGTGTGGTACTCCTGCATTTCCATTTCTCTTTCGTGGCAGTAGCTGCGATATAAGCCTTCGATTTTCTTCATTTTTGTTACCTCCTATGATACAAATTTCGACTACGCAGCAGACTATGACAAAAACCGTTTTGCTTAATTTACTCCTGTATGATATAATAAATATTTATTAAAGGAGATGATTTTGTGTCGAACGGCAAACAACAGACAAATAACATCGGCGGTCACCCTCCTATAGCTTTTAGGTGTATATAAAAACCACTAGATATAGAAAACAACCTCCCATCTATCCCTATATATGAGAATTTTATGGAT
>JBNMGO010000258.1:0-2807 GCA_050872285.1 Anaerotignum sp. | reverse complement strand
GTGTATCCCAGCCATACGCCTCGAAGCGTTTCAGCACATCCTCAGAAAATGCGGTTGCTGTGTCGCCTTCAATGGTGATGTGGTTGCTGTCATACAGTACGATAATCTTATTCAGACCCATTGTCCCTGCCAGAGAAGCCGCTTCGGAAGCAACGCCTTCCTGTAAGCAGCCGTCGCCGCAGAGTGCGTATGTGTAATGGTCTACTACCTTAAATTCGGGTGTGTTGAATTTTGCAGCCAGATGGCTTTCTGCCAGTGCCATACCAACCGCATTTGCAATACCCTGTCCCAGAGGGCCTGTTGTCACCTCAACCCCTGTTGTGTGCTTATATTCGGGGTGGCCGGGTGTCAGGGAATTTCTCTGACGGAAATTTTTCAGGTCTTCAATCGTCAGACCGTAGCCGAACACATGCAGCAGGGAATACAGCAGTGCGGAGCCGTGTCCTGCGGAAAGGATGAATCTGTCTCTGTCGTCCCAGTTGGGGTTTGCAGGGTTTGCTTTCAGCTCCTTTGCCCAGAGGGTGTATGCCGCAGGTGCCGCGCCCAGGGGCAGACCGGGGTGACCGCTTTTTGCCTTCTGGATGGCTTCTGCCGCCAGAAAACGCAGGGTATTGATTGTCAGGTTGTCCATGTTATTCATTTGGTTTTCCTCCAAAAGCTTCAATTTTTCTTCGCCGTTTCAAAACTGTCTTATTTCTTGGGTACGGATTCCCAGTCCTTCAAAAATCTTTCGATACCGATATCTGTCAGAGGGTGTTTTGCCATCTGAATCAGCACGTTGTAAGGGATGGTTGCGATGTGGCAGCCTGCTCTTGCCGCATCAATAACATGCAGAGGGTTGCGGATGGATGCCGCAATGATTTCTGTTTCAATACCGTGAATATCGAAGATATCAACGATTTCTTCAATCAGAGTCATCCCAACAGAGCCGATATCATCTACTCTGCCCAGGAAGGGGCTAACGTATGTAGCGCCTGCTCTTGCCGCCATCAGTGCCTGTGTTGCGGAGAAAATCAGTGTTACGTTTGTCTTAACGCCTTCTGCCGCCAGAATCTTAACCGCCTTCAGACCTTCCAGTGTCATAGGGATTTTGATAACGATATTCTTATGGATTTTTACCAGCTCTCTTGCTTCCTTTACCATGCCCTCGTGGTCAAGGCTGATCACCTCTGCGCTGATGGGGCCGTCTACGATGGTTGTGATTTCCTTTACAACCTCAACAAAATCTCTGCCTTCCTTCGCAATCAGGGAAGGGTTTGTGGTAACGCCGCAGATAACGCCCAGATCGTTTGCCTCTCTGATGTGGTCTACATTGGCTGTGTCAATGAACATTTTCATGATGCTTGTCTCCTTTTTTATGTTATCTTATTTTATCAGTATCCATTTCATCCGGCACCCTGCCGAACGCACATAATATGCTGATTTTATTTTACGTCATGCAGGAAATAAAATCAATGCTTTTCCGCTTTTCTGCCAAAGAAACGAAAAAACCGTAGGTTTCAAGGCATTCGCCGCCGGAACCTACGGTTTATTCTTCTATCTCAGCAAGTTGAAAATCCCGTTTTCGACTTAATCTATTCTACTTTCAGTCTGCCTTCCTGCACAGAATCAACCGCTTCAACTGCCATCTCCTCCGTCTGCACATCGCCGTTTGTCACATGGGAACGGTCTACCAGATAGGTGTATTTCGAGCCGTTTTCATCCTCCGCCTTGAAGTAAACCTCAACGTACTGCCCGCTTTTCGCCTTGAATGCCTTTTCAATCGTATAGGTGTAGCGTGTCAGATACGGGTCATCCTCATTCACGCCATCCGTCACCTTATGCTTCTGTACACGTTTTCCGTCCACATAAATTTCTATCGTGGGATTTTTCAGTGTCAAACTTTTATCCTCCTGCATCATCCAGTCGCTCGGCTGCACCTCAACGGTAATATCACCATCAACCGTTGCCTCTTTACCGCCGCCTGTCCAGGAACAGCTCCACGCAAAATCACCGCTGAAATAAGGATATACCGCACCCGATACGCCCGTTTCTCCCAAATCGGAAGGGTATTCCATATCCCCTCTTTGCAGCGTTGCCGAAACTGCCGCAACCTCGCAGAAGGGAATTTCTTTTTCCGCCGTAAAGATATGGTCTTCGCCTGCGGTCGCGTCAATGGCAATTTTTTCGCCGCCGTCGCAGGAAAGATAGAACTTCAAAGAGGTATCCCCCGTTTTCCATTCCTTCGGCATGGCCGTCATGCGCAGTGTCACCTTCTTCTCCTTCAGATTTGCCGCCACAATTTCCACGCTGCTCTCCTGCAAGGGGTTATCCGCTTCCGCTAAGCTGCTCGCAATACTGTTCTGGATATTGCTGATGCTGCCCTGTATCTGGGATTCTATATTCCGGTAGCTGTTATCCATGTTCTGCACTTCCCTGCGGATGAGCGCTCTCGTCTGCATCCCCTGCAAAAAAATTGCAATCAGCAGAATAATGACACAGCCGTAAAAATCCCTGCGTGTCACAGGAGCCTGTTTCTTTTTTTCCTGCTTTTCGTCCTGTCTTTCTTCCGGATGTTCAAATTTTTTCTCTTCCATACGCGCCTCCTTTTTCTCGTTTTATTTCAGCCAGTTTTTCACAACTTCCTTAATCTCATTTTTCTCGCAGACGTTTTTGTGCAGAATCGGTCTGTGCTCCAGTCCCACGATGGGCGCAGGCACAGCAACACCGCTGATTCTCTCCAGATCCGCCTGCAATGCAAAGGCATCCCCGTCCTTGTATTTCGCATCCAGTGCCGTCATAACGTCCTTTGTAAATTTATACGGGCT
>JBNMGO010000161.1:0-4037 GCA_050872285.1 Anaerotignum sp. | reverse complement strand
GGCAACCTCAAGCTCTTGCAGGGCATTTCCCTTTCGGCGGAGCTGGCAAAGCGCGCAGGGAAATATCTGAACGAGGGCAGTACGGTGATTTATGTTGCCATTGACGGCACATTGGCAGGCTGTCTGGTGCTTTCCGATACGGTGAGGGAAGAAAGCCGGGATATGCTTGCGCGCCTTGCGGAAATCGGTGTACAGCCGGTTCTGCTGACGGGCGACCATAAAAACGCGGCGGATACGATTGCGAAGCAGCTTGGCATTACGGAGGTACACGCGAACTGTCTGCCCGAGGATAAGCTGAAGCAGATTGATACCTACCAGAAAAACGGCAGTGCGGTCTGCATGATTGGGGACGGCATCAACGATGCGCCTGCGCTGAAAAAAGCGAATGTCGGCATCGCGATGGGCGGCATCGGGAGCGACATTGCGGTGGACGCGGCGGATATCGCTCTGGTGGATGATGAAATTAAGGAGCTGCCGCATCTGCTTGCCCTTTCACGCAGGATGATGACAACGATAAAATGCAACCTCACGTTTTCTATGGGGCTGAATTTTGTGGCTATCGTGCTGGCGATTACGGGCGTGCTGCATCCCGTTGTGGGGGCGCTGGTGCATAATGCAGGGTCGGTTCTGGTTATCATTAACTCGGCTTTGCTGTTAAAATGGAAGAAAAAGGTAAAAGTATGAGGAGGATTTGAAAAAATCCTCCTTTTTTTCTCATACTTTGGTAGGATTTACAAACGAGAATAAACCTTCTATAATAAAAACGGCGAGAAAAATGCCGAAAAAAGTCAAAAAAAGGAAAAAAGGAAGGAACAAGCAACAAAGGAGGTAATTCTATGAAAAAACGAATTGCAAGCATCGCGCTTTCGCTCGCAATGTGCCTGACATTGCTGCCGACAGCGGCGTATGCGGAAGATGTATCCGAGGGGGGGGGCATTTGACAGTCAGTCAGATACAGGTGACGATGTGGCTGTTTATGCAAATGAGGATACAGTTGATGATACAAATAAAGATACGGCTGTCTATGCAAGCGAGGATGTAGAAGTTTTATCGGAAGAAGATGAAACAGAAGACACAACGGAAAACAGCGAAGAAACTTGGGGCGATTTTGCGGATACAAATTGGTATACAGCTGATGCTACGGAATATCATATTACGACTGCGGAACAACTGGCAGGGCTGGCACAGTTGGTAAATGCTGATAAGGGAAAGACAAATTTCAAAGGGAAAACTTTCTATCTGGATAATGATTTGGATTTGAAAGGTTATGAATGGATTTCCATTGGTACAGGTCGTGGCGGAACTCAGGCAAACTATAGCTTTTGTGGTACATTTGACGGACAGGGACATGTGATTTCTAATCTGTATTCTCATGAATCATATATTGATGATGCTGATGAATCGCATAACTTGCTCCGAAATGCTCTTTTCGGGAATGTATACTACGGTGAAATCAGAAACCTTGGTGTTGCAGATGCGGAAATCTGGATTGACCCCCTTGATGATAGTGCAGCCGGAAAGGGGATTTTGGTGGACTGGCTTTGTGGTTCTAAAATTACAAATTGCTGGACATCCGGCAGTATTTACAGTGGTACAAAAATAGAAAAGAATATTGGTGGCATCGTTGGTGTTGCTGTGCAGGGATGTACGATTTCCGGATGCTACTCCACTGCAACACTTACAGGCAATTTTACTAATTCCGACGGATATTATACTGAGGATGAAGAATTGCCACCTGATACCATTGGCGGTATTCTGGGGGCAAGATTTGATGGTGCTGTTACAATCAGTGATTGTTGGTTTGGTGGGAAGATTGTTGTTAATTCTGTACTGGCGACGGTTGCAGGTATCATTGGTTATGCGGAAGATGATAGATATTCTAATGAAAATAGAAAAACAACAATTCAGAATTGCTTGGTAGCTACGAAAGATTTGGGAGTTGACAAGGGCGGCAACACCTGTTGGGTGGGCTATCTTGTTGGCGCAAATTACTGCACAGCAGAGAATAACTATTGGTATGATGATACAAATGAAGATATAAAATATGACCCGTCTCCGCTTGAGGATATCACATCGGGAGCGATAACAGCTAAAGACCAAGGCACAGCCGTTCTTGATTTTAAATCTGCTGATGTGCTTACGGGGCTTAAAACAAATGCAGGAGAAGGCATTAGCTGGGTTGCAGGCATCAAACATCCTACTTTTGCATGGGACGAGAGAAATATTCTTGCGGACTACACAGAAGTAGATGCGGCAATCGCAGAAGCAGAAGCGCTCAAGGATGGTCGCTACACCAACTATGATGCTGTAGAGGCGGCAGTCAATGCGGTTGATAGAAATAAGAGCGTACTGGAACAGGACAAAGTAGATAAAATGGCGCAGGATATTCGGGATGCGATTGCGGCACTGAAAAAGAAGAAATCTCATTCCAGTGGCGGCGGTTCTGCCGCAGACCCGACCTACACCATCACCACACCCGATAAGACGGCGGACGGGACAATTTCTACCAGTCCGAAAAATGCATCCAAGGGGGATGATGTAACCATCACCGTAACCCCCGACGAGGGCTACGAGGTGGACAGCATCACCGCGAAGGATGCAAACGGCAACAAGCTGACCCTCAAGGACAACGGCGACGGCACATACACCTTCACTATGCCCGGCTCCAAGGTGACAATCGAGGCTTCTTTCGCAGAGAAAAAAGCAGACGAACCCGTTGCACCCGAAAAGATTTTTGCGGATGTTTCCGTGGATGATTATTTTTACGAAGCGGTGAAATGGGCAAGCGAAAACGGCGTGACCGGCGGCATTGGCGAGAACCTGTTCGGCGCAAATCTGCCCTGCACCAGAGCGCAGATTGTTGCCTTCCTGTGGCGCGCGGCAGGCTCCCCCGAACCCAAGAGCCTGAGCAGCTTCGTTGATGTTTCCGCAGATGCGTATTATGCAAAGGCGGTTGCATGGGCTGTGGAAGAAGGGATTGTCAGCGGCACCTCCGCAACAACCTTCAGCCCCGATGCAGTCTGCACCAGAGCGCAGAGCGTTGCCTTCCTCTATCGCGCCTTTGGCGAAAAGGTAGATAAAGCGGCAGGCTTCAGCGATGTTTCCGCGGATGCGTACTATGCGGATGCGGTTGCGTGGGCTGTGGAAAACGGCGTTGCAAGCGGCATCGGCGGCGGTCTGTTTGCCCCCGATCAGGATTGCACACGCGGCCAGATTGTGGCGTTCCTTTACCGCGCATATCAGAATAAATAAATTTGACAAAACGGGTAGAGTGGGAAACCGCTCTACTCTGTTTTTTGGTATTCCTTTTTCTGCCTTTTTATGGTAAAATACCTCTTGGAAACCATCAGAGAAAAGACGAGGGGAGCTATCATGGGAATTATCCTGCCAAAGGTGATTTATATTATTTTACTGCTGTCTGCGTGGATTGCGGCGTTGTTTTCGGGCATTGCCTTTGTTTACGGCATTCAGCTTAGGAAAAAACCGCAGAGCATCCTCGGCTGGTGCTTTGTGTTCATCTGCTGTCTGTTTCTGATTTTCCTTCTGATGAAGGGACATATCACAGCAGGATGATAAGGATTGCAATTAAGACCGTTTTTGCGGTCTTTTTTTATTGGAAAAATTTGCTTGACAGAATCGGACTACACTTGTAGTATAAAAGAAAGACTACAACCGTAGGCTAGAGAGGGGGAACGGGATATGGATTACAAAATTTCGGACAGCGAATGGAAAGTCATGGAGATTCTCTGGGAGAAGGGCGCGGCCACGCAGAGCGAGGTGATGGATGCCCTGACGGAGCATTGGAACAAAAACACGGTGTATACCTTTCTGATCCGCCTGGAGCATAAGGGACTGGTTGCGGCGGAGGGCAGCCCGAAGCGGTATACGGCGGTCATCGGGCGCGAGGAATGTGTCCGTCAGGAGGAGGAAAGCTTTCTGAATAAGGTCTACCACGGCTCGGCAGGAAAACTGGTGGCGGCGTTCGTGGAGGAAGGTAGGCTGACGGAGAAGGAGAAGGCAATGCTGAAGCAGCTTCT
>JBNMGO010000357.1:0-1954 GCA_050872285.1 Anaerotignum sp. | reverse complement strand
GGTAAATTCCGTTGTGCCGACCTTTGCCGTAAAGGTATGCGGTGTTTTGGTGAACAATGATTCCTCCGCCGCATAGGCAGGTACGCTCCCTGCCAGAAGTGCCGCGCTCAAAGCCATACAGAATATTTTTTTCATACGCCCGATTCCCCCTTTTTATTTGGTCGGATTTTTGATAATGCCCCACTCGACATCCTTTGTGCCATCCGCCCGTGTGATTTCATTCTGCACGACTGCATAGCCATCCTCGAATCTTTCTGCTACATCAAATGCATGGGCAATCACCCATGCGCCACTTTCGTTTACATAGCCGTATTTCTTTGTCTTTTCATCGCGATAGGGGGCAAGCCCTTCGGAAAGACCTTTTTTCAGCAGATAGATTTCATAGGAAATCTCGCCTGTTTCATCAAAATAGCGTCTCACATGGTCATGTTCCCCATTAGGCAGATCAACGATATCTTCCACGATTGCAACGCCGTTCTTCTGCTGATTCGGGTTGCTCATATCATCATCGACATATACCAGATAATTTCCTTCAGCAATCAACTTCAGCTTTTTGCCTGTTTGATCAATCAGCCAGTTTTTTCCTTCCTCATCAGACGCATAGGTTACACCGTTTCGGAAATAGCCTGCCCACTTATACTGACAGGAAATAACCTCTTTACCCGTTTTATCAATAAAGCCTGCCTTGTGCGTATTGCGGCTGCGTACCATTGCCAAGCCCTCGTAGAAGGGAAGAACCGAACTGTATTGCGACGCATCAATGGCAATTTTGCCTGTTTTATCAATATAAGCATAGGTGCCGTCGGTTTTCTTTACAACTGCCAAACCATCGGAAAAGGATTCCGCTTCTTCATACTGTGTAGGAACCACAAGTTCGCCACTTCGATTCACAAAGCCCTTGCCGTTTTTATCCGTAACGACTGCCATGCCTTCGGAAAACAGCTCTATCGGGTAATAAAGAAAAGGAATCACTGTATTGCCTTCCCAATCAATGGCACCTCTGCCGTTTCCCGTATTTCTGCCAACCTGGAAGGTCTGCTCGCCGCCGTCCTCCATATAGTTATCCGTTCCGGTGTCATAGGTCTGCAACACCTTTCCCTTGCTGTCCAAAAGATACCGCACATTTTCGCGTCCGCCCATGCTGACACCCAGACCGACATCCGTTTCCCCCGTATATTTCTGCGCAAGGAAATAGCCATCCCCAAGGGGTTCGATTTCATCATACTGCGTGGTAAGTGCCATGGTATAGGATGCCTGTGCGCCCTTGCCGCTCAGTGTGGGTTTTTCCAGATTATTGGAGATGTCAAGCTTCTGCTCCACTGCGCGGACGGTTGCCAACTTTGTGGTGCTGTCCCAGGCAATATCGCCCTCCTCCATGAGGTAGCCGATGGACTGTAGGATACCCGACCAGTTCCGCAGGGGAACGAACACACGCCCATCCTTCACTTCCATCTTGCCCCAGACGGGCAGGGCCTCCTTGTTTTTCGTGATTTTATTCTGCTTTAAATCAAAGACGAGGATATAAGAGCCATAGAGGATGGTTGCCGTCTGCTGTTCCCCATCCCAGATCATGTTTTTGGGATGGATTTGCAGAACGGCGTTCATAAAGGTTCGCAGGGGCAGCATGGTGTAGCCGTTTTTGGTATAAATCGCTACATCCAGAGGCTGTGCTTCGCCGTCCTTGGTAAATTGGGTTGTACCGACCTTTGCCGTAAAGGTATGCGGCACCTTTGTGATATAATCCGCCGCGTAGGCAGGTACGCTCCCTGCCAGAAGTGCTGCACTCAAAGCCATGCAAACGAGTTTTTTCATAATTTGTCCCTCCCCGAAAATACAACTGTGTTTTTGTTTCTGCTTTCACTCTAGCAGAAGGGAACTGTTTCCTCAAGAGAGGGGAAGGAATTTTAAGAAATTCGTAAGAAATTTGTAAGCTGCTTGTAACACAAGGCGTTTT
>JBNMGO010000029.1:0-8981 GCA_050872285.1 Anaerotignum sp. | reverse complement strand
ATTCTGCCTATGTACAGAAGCCACTGGATGCGGAGCGGATGAACGAGGGTGCGAAGGCATTTCTCGGGGCACATGATTTTGCGGCGTTCTGTGCGGCAGGGGCGCAAGTTTCGACTACGGTGCGGACGATTTTCGACTGTCATGTGGAAAAGCAGGGGGAATGTGTGCGGATTCTGGTGACGGGGGATGGCTTCCTTTATAATATGGTGCGGATTCTGGCAGGAACACTGCTTGCAGTCGGCATGGGAAAGCTGGAACCGCAGGCGGTTGCGGAGATTATCGCAGGAAAAGACCGCCGCGCCGCGGGTCAGACCGCGGAGCCGCAGGGACTGACACTTCTGGAGATTTTCTATGAGGAAAAAGATTTATACGGAACAGCGGAAAATTGATTTTTTGATAAAAAATCTCTTGACATGGTCTGTATACAAGATTATAATATAAGGGCTGTTAATATGATTTTAAGGCTGAAATCAGCTTTAAATATATGTTTCTCAAGGTGGGACCCAATAAGTTATGTGGTTTTTCACATAATGGAGATCGACCGTATTCGTTCCTGCGTCTGCGGCGAAGTCAACGGGTCAAACAAAATAATATGACAGGAGGTAAAAACCATGAGAACTACTTACATCGCTAAAGAAGCGGACATCGTTAAAAAGTGGTACGTGATTGACGCTGAAGGCGTAACACTGGGCCGTCTGGCTTCCGAAGTTGCATCTATTCTGAGAGGGAAAAACAAACCTCAGTATGCACCCAATGCTGACATGGGCGACTATGTTATCATCGTGAATGCAGAAAAAGTTGCTGTTACAGGCAAAAAGCTGGAACAGAAAATGTACCGTCACCACTCCGGTTGGACAGGCGGTCTGAAAGAAACAAGACTGGACAAAATGCTGGAAACACACCCCGAAAGAGTTATCGAGCACGCTGTAAAAGGTATGCTTCCTAAAAACGCTCTGGGCAGAAAGATGTTCGGCAAGCTGCACGTTTACGCAGGCGCAGAACACCCTCACGCAGCACAGAAACCCGAAACACTGGAATTCAAATTCTAATCGAAGGAGGAAAGCATAATGGCAGCAGCTAGATATTACGGCACAGGCAGAAGAAAATCTTCCGTAGCTAGAGTATACCTGGTACCCGGCAACGGTAAAATTACAATCAATAAAAGAGACATCGACGAATATTTCGGTCTGGAAACACTGAAACTGATCGTTCGTCAGCCTCTGGAACTGACAGAAACAGCAGCAAAGTTTGACGTTATGGTTAACGTTTGCGGCGGCGGCTTCACAGGTCAGGCAGGCGCAATCAGACACGGCATCTCCAGAGCACTGCTTCAGGCAGATGGTGACTACAGACCTTCCCTGAAAAAAGCAGGCTTCCTGACAAGAGACCCTCGTATGAAAGAAAGAAAGAAACCCGGTCTGAAAGCAGCAAGACGCGCTCCTCAGTTCTCCAAGAGATAATCAGGAGTATCCGAAAGCATTTACAGAAATCCTCAAAACCTTGTGTTTTGGGGATTTTTTTGCTTGGCATTTTTCCTAAAAAACATTAAAATTCTGTTATAAAAACTTTCAAAGCCGACAAATCCTATCAAAAATATTGACGGGGAAACAAAAATAAGTTAAATTACTTATGTAAAACACACAGGTGCAGAAGGGCACTTTCTCAAAGATTTCAAACTCGGAGGGATATATGTGATAAAAGAGCATGGAAAAAAGAAGAACAAGTTAGAAGGTATCGCCCGTTTTATTGTAGAAAAACGCAAGGCGATTTATTTGATTTATATTTTATTGGCGATTTTCTGTTGTTTTTCCGCAGGATGGGTTTCGGTCGATAATACCCTGACGGACTATCTTTCGGAGGATACGGAAACGAGCAAGGGCTTGAAAAGGATGGATGAGGAATTCATCACCTACGCAACGGCAGAGGTCATGGTGGATAATATTTCGTATGCCGATGCGGAGGTGCTTTGCGACACCATAGAGGATATCGAAGGGGTGAAATCCGTCACCTTTGATGATACAACGAAGCATTATGTAGACGGGGCGGCACTCTTTTCCGTTACCTTTGATGGAGAGGATGATGATCCGCTTTGCGAGGAATCCTTAAATAAAATCGAAACGGAAATGCAGGATTACGATGCGTATATTTCTGCGGAGCTGGGCAACACCAAGGCGGAAACCATTGCGAAGGAAATCAATGTTGTTATGGTGCTGACCTGCGGCATTATTCTGGCGGTATTGCTGTTCACCTCCCGTACATATATGGAAGTCCCTGTTATGATTATGACCTTTGGCGCGGCGGCGATTCTGAACAAGGGGAGCAACTTCATGTTTGGGGAAATCTCCTTCGTTTCGGACTCCATTGCGATTGTATTGCAGCTTGCGCTGGCGATTGACTATGCGATTATCCTATGCCACAGGTACATGGAGGAAAGAGAGCACAGCGAACCGATGGATGCCGTTGTTGCGGCGCTTTGCAAGGCAATTCCCGAAATTTCCGGCAGCTGCATGACAACGCTTTCCGGTCTGGCGGCAATGGCATTTATGCACTTCCAGATTGGTCTGGACATGAGCGTTGTGCTGATTAAGGCAATTATGCTGAGTATTCTGTCTGTATTCACGCTGATGCCCGGGCTGCTGTATTCCTTCAGCAGCAAAATCGACAGCACACATCACAGAAACTTTGTGCCGAATATCACGGGCTTTACGAATGTTGTCATTCGTCTGCGCCATGTGACACCGATTATTTTTGCAGTATGCCTGATTGCATCCTTCCTGATTTCGCAGAATTGTCCTTATGTATACAGCTATGAGCATCTGACGACCTACACGAAGAATGATTCGCAGATTGCGGAGGAAAAAATCAAGGATACCTTTACGGCATCGAATATCCTTGCGCTGCTGATTCCCAGTGGAGATTATGAGAAGGAGCAGCAGTTGGCGGAGGAACTGGAGGCAATGCCTGAGGTAGATACCGTCACAAGCCTTGCGACTACAGAGGCGGAGAAGGATGACGGCGACTCTTTGCGTCTGGGGGATAAAATGACACCCAGAGAGCTGGCGGAATTTGCCGATATTGATATTGAACTGGTGGATTTGCTGTATACGGCGTATGCGGTGGATCAGGAGGAATACGGACATATCGTGGGCGGCATTGACCACTATGGCGTGCCCCTGATTGATATGTTTGAATTTATTTATGATGAGATACAGGACGGCGCGGTTTCTTTGGATGCGGAACAGCAGAAGGATTTAGATGACCTGTATGCAGACCTGACAGATGGGAAGGATCAGCTGAACAGCGGAAAATACAGCCGTCTGGTTATGGATTTGAATGTATCGCAGGAAAGCGAGGAAACCTTCGCCTTTTTGGATAAGGCAAGACAAACGGCGCAGAATTATTATGGGGATGATGTGCTGCTGGTCGGCAATGCGACAAGCAACTTTGACCTTTCCGCAACCTTCGGGGAGGATAACACGCTTATCAGTATCCTTTCCATTGTGTTCGTTATGATTGTACTGTTCCTGACCTTCCAGTCGGCGGGGATTCCCTTCATTCTGATTCTGGTTATCCAGGGCAGTGTATGGATGAACTTCACTTACCCGACCCTGCGTGGTACGCCTATCTTCTTCATGAGCTATCTGGTTGTCAGCTCGATTCAGATGGGTGCGAATATCGACTATGCCATCGTTATTACGAACCGCTATATGGAACTGCGGCAGAAAATGCCGAAGATTGAAGCTATGAAGCAGTCTCTGAATCTGGCGTTCCCGACGATTTTCACCTCGGGGAGCATCCTTGCGGCGGCAGGTACGGCTATCGGCTTCCTTTCCTCGGACGGGGCAATTTCCGGTATCGGTGTCTGCTTAGGCAGAGGGACACTGCTTTCCATTCTGCTGGTTATGGGGATTTTGCCGCAGCTGTTGCTGTTAGGTGATTTTATCATTGATAAGACCTCCTTCAAGAAACCAGAGAAGAAGGAAAAGAAGGAGAATGACGAGGAAAACGAAGAAAAGAAAGAAAACGTACCAATCGGAAAGGAGGCGGTGGAAGGTGCATAAGGGATTCAGAAAAGGAATTGCCGTTCTGGCGGCGGCGGTGCTCTTTTGCGGCAGCGTTCCCGTGGATATCTATGCGGCGAATACCGTGACGATTTCCACAAGAAAGGACTTTCTCCGCTTTGCGAAAAATTGTACATTAGACAGCTGGTCGGCAGGGAAAACCATTGTGCTGACGGCGGATATTGATTTAGGACGTGTGAACTTTTCATCCATCCCGATTTTCGGCGGTACCTTTGAAGGCAATGGACACACGATTTCGGGCTTGAATCTGGAGCAGGACGGCTCTCAGCTTGGCTTATTCCGCTATGTTGCGGAGGGCGGCGTTGTGAAGAACCTCAAGGTTGAGGGGAGCGTAACCCCCGGCGGGAGCAGAAGCAGCATCGGCGGCATTGTTGGCGAAAACAACGGTACGATTACAGGGTGCAGCTTTGACGGCACCGTGGAAGGCAAGGATACGGTCGGCGGCATTGTCGGCAAAAACGCAGGTGAGGTGCGCGAATGCAGCGCATCCGGCGAGATTCACGGCGAGGTATCTGTCGGCGGTATTGCGGGCGAAAACAACGGCTTTCTGGCGGAATGCAGAAATGAAGCGGATGTGAATACCGAATACGAGGAAAAGAAGCAGGAGCTTTCCGATTTGGATACAGATGCGGCGGCAATTCTGGAAAAATACAGAATTTCCAAGGAGGACACCGAGCGCAGCAACCTGACCTATACGGATATCGGCGGTGTGGTCGGTTTCAGTGACGGTGTGGTGCAGGGCTGCGATAACTACGGCGAGGTTGGCTATCCGCACGTTGGCTATAATATCGGCGGCGTGGCAGGCAGACAGTCCGGTTATCTTCTGGGCTGCGAAAACAACGGAACGGTGCATGGCAGAAAGGACATCGGCGGCATTGTCGGGCAGGCGGAGCCGGATCTCTGGCTGAATGCTTCTGCGGACAGACTGGACGAGATACGCGATAATCTGGACATTCTGCATGATATGGCAAATCAGCTGCTGGATGATACCAACGGTCTGGGGGACGATGTCGAGGTTTATCTGAACGGCATGTCCGACCATTCCGAAACGGCGAGCGACCGCGCACGAGAGGTAAAAAATCAGTTACAGGATTTTGCGGATGATAATATTGATGAAATCAACACCTGGACGGCACTGCTTTCTGATACGATGCGAAAGCTGGAAGACCCGATGGATGGTCTGTCGGATGGAATTGAGGATTTAGGCAAGAATATGCAGGATCTGGGGGATGCGTTTTCTCCATTGAAAAAGGATTTGCCCGATGTGGATGGTCTGGATGATGTGGAATCGCAGATCAATAAGATGCATCGGACACAGCGGCAGCTTGCACAGGCGGCAAAGATGATTCTGGCGGCAGAAAAAGCACTTGCAGAGGCGGTTGCCGCAGGTGATCAGGAAAAGGCGCAGGAAATCATGCAGCAGATTACGGCAACGCTGCAGCAGATGATGGAATTGCAGCAGCAGCTTCTGGAGGAGCAGAAGGAGCTTGCAAAGCTTCTGGTGGATCTGCCGGATGATGTGAAGGATGCTGCGGATATTGTGCAGAGAAGGCTGAAAAAAACGATTAACAACGCGCAGGACGCACTGGATGATATTGCCGATACAACGGAAAATATTGCGGATTCCATGCGCGATATGAGTGATATTATTTCGGATCTGGCGGATGAAGACCCGGCAACCTTTGTGAAGCTAGGGGATGATTTCCGGGAATCGAGCGATGCGCTCTTTGATTCCATGGGGGATATCTCGGATGATCTGAAGGGGCTGCGTGATTCTCTGAAAAGCGGCAGACAGACCCTGACGACGGATATCCGCAATATGAGCGACCAGTTCCAGAAAATCATGAATCTGCTGTTTGATGAAATCGACGATTTGCGCGACGGCACGGATAAGGATTTGGATGATATCTTTATTGACGTTTCCGATGAGGAAATCAACCGCACGAAGCAGGGCAAGATTGCGAGCAGCCATAACTACGGTGAGGTTGAGGGCGACCGCAACGCAGGCGGCATTGCCGGTGCGATGTCCATTGACCTTGCGATTGACCCCGAGGATGATATTGACCATCCCAAGACGCTGAGCTTTACCTACCGCATGAAGGTGATTCTGCAGGACTGCATCAATGACGGCAAGGTGACGGGCAAGAAGGACTGCGTCGGCGGCGTGGTCGGCTATGCGGAAAGCGGCACGGTCTATCGTTGTGAAAACTACGCAGAGGCGGAAAGCACGACGGGTAATTATGTCGGCGGCATTGCAGGCTTCAGCGAAGGCACGATTCGCAGCAGCTATGCCAAGGGCGACATGACCGGCGGACAGTATATCGGCGGCATTGCCGGCAAGGGCGAAAATGTATATGATTCCTGCGCCATTGCGACCGTAGACGGGGATGAAAAGCTGGGCATTGTGCTGGGCGGTGCAGAGGATACCGACAGCCTGCGCGGCAATTATTACGCGGAGCAGGATTTGGGTGCTGTGGACGGCATCAGCTATGCAGGCAAGGCGGAGCCGATTTCCTATGAAGCTATGAAGGAAATCAGTGGGATTCCCAAACGCTTCATTAGCTTTACCGTAAGCTTCATTGCGGATGATAAAATTGTTGCAACCGAGGATGTGCCGTACGGCATGGAAACGAGCCGCATCAAGCTGCCCGATATTCCCGAAAAGAAGGGGAACTTCGGCACATGGGCGGATTTTGAAACCGATACCGTACAGGGGGATATCAAAATCGAATGTGAATATACGCCTTATGTTACCGTTGTTTCCAGTATGGAAAAGAACGAAAGCGGCAAGATGTCCCTTGCACTGGCGGATGGTGACTATACCGATGAAGCGGAGCTGCATATCTTCGCAAATGCGGAGGAAGCGGCACCGACACAGGCAAAGGGCAAGACGGTTGTGTATGACGTGATTCTGGAGGACAGAGACCTTTCGGATACGGAGGAAACAACGCTTCGCCTTTTGAATGAGGATAAGGAGAAGGTTTCCGTCTATCAGAAGGACGGCGAAAGCTGGAAGGAATTAGACACGAAGAATCGTGGAAAATATGTGGTCTGCAAGATTGACGGCACGGAAGGCACGCTTTGCATCAGCTATGAGGGTGCGGCGAAAAAAACATTGCTGTATGTCTGCGTGGCAGGCGTTGCGGCGGTGGTTGTGATTTTCGGTGTTGTGAAGCTGAAAAAAGGCAGAAAGAAGAAAAAACAGGCAGACACAGAAGATGTAACAGAAACAGAAGAATAATTTAGAGGGCGACAGGCTTTCGGGCTTGCCGCCCTTATGTTATACTGAGGGGAAAGAAGGTTATATCGGGAGAAAGAGGTGAGTCTATGAAGGATGGAAAGCATTGTATTCTGATTGCGGATGATGAAAAGGAAATCAGAGATATCCTGCGGCTGCTGCTGGAGGGCGAAGGCTACGCGGTGCTGACGGCGGCGGACGGCAGAGAAGCGGTTGCAGAAGCGGCGGCGGAGATTGATTTATATATTCTGGATGTGAATATGCCGGAGCTGTCGGGATTCCCTGCGGCGGCGGAAATCCGCAAGCGGTTTGACGCGCCGATTATTTTTCTGACGGCGTATTCCACAGAATCGGATAAGGTGATGGGCTTTTCTGTCGGGGCGGATGATTATATCGTAAAGCCATTTTCCAATATGGAGCTTCTGATGCGCGTGAAGGCAATTCTGCGGCGAAGCGGTGGCATGAAAGCACCTGCGGCGACAGAGAAAATCCCCTTTGTGGATCTGGTTCTGGATACGGAGAGCCGCTCGGTTTCCCGACAGGGGGAGCTGATTCCGCTGACCTATACGGAATTTCAGATTCTGGAGCTTCTGGTGACGCATAAAAAGAAGATTTATTCTCTGGAAAATATCTACCAGAGCATCTGGGGTGAGGATGCCGTGGGCGACAGCGCGATTATGGTGCATATCAAAAACATCCGCAAGAAGCTAGGGGATGATTCCAGAAACCCGAAATATATCAAGACGGCGTGGGGACGGGGGTATTATGTTGACCAATGAGAATGGCAGAAAAACAAGACGGCTTTCGCGCGAAATTCTGGGACTGCTGCTGATTACGGCGGTGATTGCGCTGTTTTTCTGGGGCTTTTTATACCTGACGGCAAATGCCATTTCCGAAACCTACTTTGCGGAGCGGAATATGCAGCTTTCCGAGGGGCAGTGGCTGACCTTGCAGGCGTGGATTCGCAGCGTGAGCCTGCTTTCGGCGGTGATTCTCTTTCTGGTGCTGTTTCTGTTCCTGCTGGGGCAGAAGCTGGCGTATCTCAGAGAAATCATACAGGGCGTGGATGCCCTGCGGATGCACCGCTTAGAGGATACCATTCCTCTCAGGGAATCAAACGAGCTGACGGAACTGGCGGAGCATATCAATTTTCTTTCGGAAACGGAGCGGCGGCTCAGACAGCAGGAAATGGCATTGCAGGCGGAACGGGAACGCATGCTTCGCGACCTTTCGCATGATATCCGCACGCCCCTGACGGCAATTTTATCCTATTCCGATTACATGAGCCAAAGGGACGGACCTACGGAGGCGGAGATGCAGGAATATTTTTCACTGGTGCGGAAAAAAGCTGAGTTGATGAAGGGGATGACTGACCGCCTGCTGGAAGGGAGCAAGCGCAATGTGGAGCCGGTGGAAAACGGCAGACTTTTGATGGAGCAGCTTGCAGGGGAATGGGAGGAAATTCTGGAGGACAGCTTTTCCTGCGAAATTTCTCTGGAGAATCGCACCGATTTTCGGGCGGAATGGGACATGCGTGAGATTGTGCGGATTTTCGATAACCTGTCCTCTAATGTGGAAAAATATGCGGACAGTGGACACCCTGTTTTGCTGCGAGTGGACAGGACAGCGGACGCCCTGCGGATATTGCAGAAGAACGCAGT